>DAIQNO010000365.1:0-2520 GCA_036788355.1 Opitutales bacterium
GAGTTGATTCCCCGCGCCAGCGGCTCGGTGCAGATTTTCGGGGTGCCCCTCCGCGACGCTCGGCGGCGCGTCGCCTACGTGCCGCAGCGTGAAAGTGTCGATTGGGACTTTCCGGTGACGGTGCTGGACGTGGTGGCGATGGGAACCTACCGACAGTTGGGCTGGTTTCGCCCGGTCAACCGCCGTTGTCGTTCTCTGGCCCTGGAAAGTCTGGAATCGGTGGGGCTCGCTGATCTCGCCAACCGCCAGATCAGCCAGCTCTCGGGCGGCCAACAGCAGCGGGTCTTTCTCGCGAGAGCCCTGGCCCAGCAAGCCGATCT
Source organism: Opitutales bacterium (assembly GCA_036788355.1). Taxonomy (GTDB): domain Bacteria; phylum Verrucomicrobiota; class Verrucomicrobiia; order Opitutales; family Cerasicoccaceae; genus DAIQNO01. The sequence goes on from DAIQNO010000365.1 coordinate 321, forward strand.
CTACCTGATGGATGAGCCCTTTGCAGCAGTGGACGCCGCGACCGAGCAGGCCATCGTCGGTCTCTTGCAGCGGCTCCGGGATCAGGGAAAGACCTGCGTCGTCGTCCACCACGACCTGGCCACGGTGAAGGAATACTTCGACTGGCTGGTGATGCTCAACCTTCGGGTGGTGGCGGTCGGCCCCACCTCGGAGGTTTTCAACGGTGAGAACCTCCGCAAGACCTACGGGGGCCGCCTCTCGCTGCTTTCCCAGGTTGCCGAAACCCTGGGCGGTCGCACTGCGTGAGGGAAGACAACCCGGAAACCCCTTTCTGTCACCCTACCCAACCGAAGCCCCCTGGAGCAACGATGGCCCGCTGGTTACGTGAACGCCTCGCCACCTTCGCGGAGCGTCCCTTTCTCGTCACCGAGGTCGGTGCGGCGAGCCCCGCCCCCTACGCGGCCCTGGTCGCCGCGATGGAGTCCGCGCATCGGGCCATTCTGTCGGTCGGGCTGCCGTCTGGGGCGGTGGTGGCCATCCGGGGGGATTACGGAGTCTTCTCCGTGGCGTGGCTCTTGGCCCTAGCCGAGGCCGACACCATCGTGGTGCCCGTCGCTCGCGTCACGGCGGCGGAATGGGAAGCGCGGGTCGCGGCAGCGGGCATTCAGTGGGTGGTCAACCCGACAGCCGAGGCCCTGGGCGAGCTAGAGCGGGTCACCCCAGCCCGCCTCATCGGTGGTTCCGACGAGGCCGAAGCGATCGGCAGCCACCCGCTGCTGCGCCAGCTCACCGACCGCCAAGCCGCCGGGCTGGTCCTCTTTAGCAGCGGCAGCAGCGGGCCGCCGAAGGCGATGGTGCACGACCTGGATGCCCTCCTCGACAGCTTCCAAGACCGACGGGCTCGGCGGCTGGTGATGATGGTTTTCTTGCTCTTCGACCACATTGGTGGCCTCAACACGCTTTTCGGGGCGCTCGCGGGCGGCCTGACGCTGGTGGCACCCACCCAACGCGACCCCGAGACCGTCGCTGCGTTGATCGCGCGGCACCAGGTCAACATCCTGCCGACCTCACCGACGTTTCTGAACCTGCTGCTGCTCTCCGATGCAGTGAGCCGCCATGACTTGTCGTCCTTGAAGATCATCACCTACGGCACTGAGCCGATGCCCGAGGCGCTGCTGGGTCGCCTCCGCCACGCCTTCCCCCGTGCCCGCCTGATCCAGACTTTCGGCACCAGCGAGACCGGCATCGCCCAGACCAGCAGCCGCGCCAACGACAGCACCTTTTTCCGCCTCGAAGACCCGAGCCTGGAGTGGAAAATCGTCGATGGCGTCCTCTGGTTGCGCAGCCAGACGCAAGTGCTCGGCTACCTCAACGCAGACATGGCGGCCTTTCACGCCGATGGCTGGTTCAACACCGGCGACTTGGTCGAGGAAGCCGCCGACGGCTACCTGCGGGTGCTAGGGCGCGGGTCCGACCTGATCAACGTGGGCGGGGAGAAAGTGCTACCGGCGGAAGTGGAGTCGGTGATCCTGCAACTCCCGACCATCGCGGATTGCCTGGTGCGCGGACAACCCAACCCCATCACGGGCCAGACCGTCACGGCGGAAGTCGTTGCCCGAGACCCTTCCGAGAATCCCGCCACCCTCCGCCAGTCCATCCGACAACACTGCCGCGCCCACCTCAGCCCCTTCAAGGTTCCCACCCGCATCACCGTTGTGCCCGAGCTGACCCACTCCGACCGCTTCAAAAAAATCCGCCGCTGACCCCGCGACCGGGGGCCTGCGGAAATCCCAAAAATACCCGCGCCGGATAACGGCGAAGCCGCGACCAGAGCGGGCCGGACGGCTGAACGTGTCGGAGCCTGTATCCACCGATGAACTACGGCCTAAGTCACTGATAATGTGCATTTTGTAAAACTTTTGGCTCTGGAGCAACGGGAGTGATACGAAGTCAGGACTTCGGGCGGTTTTTCTGTTATGATCCGAGCATGTTGCTCACCGTCATCTCCCCCACCCCCCTTCGAGATCCCCATTTCCCCCTCCCACCAGTGCCCCCTGGTGCGGTTTCCCCGCGTGACCCCGCGCAGAGGCCCGGTCTCGCGATTGACAGTGCCAACCCGCACTCAGACGGCAACCCGCGCTCAGACGTCGAGTTGGGTCTCGATAAGGTCCACCTGGTGGTTCCAGAGTTCAGCGTAGCGCCCTCCGTGGGCCAGCAGGC
>DAIQNO010000366.1:0-2520 GCA_036788355.1 Opitutales bacterium
CCACGCGATCCGCCCCCGCCAGCAGCCCCAGCTCTGTGCAAGCAATGCCCGTTCCACGATCATTGTGGGTATGCAGGGACACCATCACCCGGTCGCGCAACCCATCGGCCTCCAGTTGGCGGCAAAACCACTCAATCTGGTCGGCGTGGACGTTGGGGGTGGTCCACTCCACCGTCACCGGCAAGTTCAGGATGATCGGTCGCTCGGGAGTCGGCCCCCAGACCTCCAGCACCGACCGGCAGACCTCGTAGGCAAAATCCACCTCGGTGTCTGAAAAACTCTCCGGAGAATACTGAAAATCCACCCTCGGCGGTGCCTCCCCGTTGGCCCCGGCACGATTTTCTGCCTCCGTCGCCCGCTGGCGGATCAGCTGCGCCCCATCGACCGCAATCTGGCGGATCTTCTCCTGCGAAGCTCCCCCGAAAGTGACCCGCCGCTGCAACCGCGAAGTCGAGTTGTAAAGGTGGACAATCGAGTGCGGAAAGCCCGCCAAACTTTCAAAGGTGCGCTCAATCAGGTGCTCACGCGCCTGCACCAGCACCTGCACCGCTACCCCTGCGGGCACCGCCGCCGTTTCGATCAAGCGCCGCATGAACCGAAACTCCGTATCCGAAGCCGACGGAAAGCCCACCTCGATCTGGCGGAACCCCACCTCGACCAGCAGGCGAAAAAACTCCAGCTTTTCCGCAATGGTCATCGGCGTCGGCAACGCCTGATTACCATCCCGAAGATCCACGCTGCACCACTGCGGCGCCGTAGTCAGCACGCGATCTGGCCACCGCCGATCAGCGATCGGCACCGTAAACTTCTGGTGATAGGGGCGATAGCGGGCCAGCCGCGCAGGATTCATCAACCCGTCATGCCCCAGGCCACCCCTCGGGTCAAGCCCCGTGCCACCCCCACGCCAACCGGCATCTGACCACTCATTCCGCACCCCAACCGGCGATGGCCAGGCCGGGGTTGCCTCTAGCCGCCGATGGAAAGTCAAACTTGACGATGCCTGCTGGTCGATTTAATCAAGAATTGTGATGCAATTACCAGCTCGCACCCCGGTCGTTTCCGACCCCGAAGTGTTAGGAGGAACGCTGGTCTTTCGGCAGACTAGGGTCATGGCTCAAACGCTGCTCGATTACGTGACCAGTGGCCAAAGTTTAGAAACGTTTCTGGATCATTTCCCCTCAGTCGCCCCCGATGACGCGGTCGCCTTTCTCAACCTAACCCGTGAAAAGCGTTCTGCTTGACGAGAATCTACCAATTCCTCTCCGGCAGGCCCTCCCGGACTATAACGTGGCAACCGTTAGATTCATGGGTTGGGCAGGCGTCCAAAACGGTCAACTGTTGAAACGTATCGAGGGAAGATTCGATGTCTTCGTGACGGCAGATCGCAACCTGCGTTACCAGCAACCGCTGTCTCATCGCAGCTTTGCCATCATCGAATTGCCCTTCACGCGCCTCGATCTCCTGCTGCCTCTGGTAGTTGTGATCAGAGCCGCGATCAACTCAGTATCTCCAGGTGATTACCTCACCATCGGGCGCGAATGAGCGCAACTTTCCGCTCACCAAGCCGCAAAGTCACGGAGTAAGTCAGAGCCCCCCTCGAAGGCTAGCTCGGTGCTTTGGTGCCTTGGTGAAAAACATCTACCGCTGCATTCAGGCCAAAAACGTCACCAAGGTTTAACATTTCCCTTGACTTTTCGCTTGCCCCCCCCCCCGAGACAAAGTCCAGTATAAAGGCTCAAATCCAACACTTTCAGCCTCACCAATAACTCGAAATCCAAGCACCATGATCAAACACCTACCACTCCTCGCGGCTGGCCTGCTGGCCGCTTCCTCTGCTTCGGCATCGCTCAGCATCTCCACCGTTTTCGTGGGCGATGCGGGCAACCCGAACGACAGCACCGGCTTTGGCCGCGTGGACTATGGCTACCACATCGGCACCTACGAGGTGACGAATGCGCAGTATACGTCCTTCCTCAATAGTGTCGCGGCCACGGACACCTTTGGTCTCTATAATATCGATATGGCCGGCTCCTTCGGCGGGATCACGCGCAGTGGTAGCAGCGGCAGCTTTAACTACAGCCCGATTGGGGGTCGCGAGAACAATCCCGTGAATTACGTCTCGTTCTGGGATGCAGCGCGTTTCACCAACTGGCTGACGACTGGTGATACCGAGACGGGCGTCTATCTGCTCAACGGCGTGGCGACGCCCACGAACAACACGATCACGCGAAATGAAACGGCTTGGGCCAACGGTGGCGTGGCCATTGCCAGCGAAAACGAGTGGTATAAGGCGGCGTATTACCAGCCTGCGGCAGCAGGCGGTGACAGCGATGGCTACTGGCTCTACCCGACGCAAAGCAACAGCATCACGACGGCTGATGCCAATTACAACAGCAGCGTGGGCAACGTGACTATCGTCGGCACGTATGCGGGAGACTCGAGCTACTACGGCACTTTCGACCAGGGCGGTAACGTGTGGGAATGGAATGATGAAATTTTGTTCACAAACAACCGTAGGCT
>DAIQNO010000367.1:0-2518 GCA_036788355.1 Opitutales bacterium
GGGCGGGGGTGGTGGCGGGGCTGCCTCTTCCCGCTTTTTCGTCAACGACATCATGGCATTGACCGGCTTGATGATGACGAAAAAAACCACCGCAGCAGTGATCAAGAACCCGATTACCGCTCCAATGACCAGGCCGATGTCGAGCTGGATCCAGGGAACCGTCCGCTCCACCATCGTCGCGACGCCGTTGACGATCTCCTCGACCTCGGTTGTGCGGCTGCCGATCGGGATTTTCAGGTCTGGGGTGCCGCCGCCCCCGACGCCACCGAGGATCGGCTCGACGATGCCCTTGGTAAAGGCCGTGACAATGGAGGTGAAGGAGGCACCGATAATCACGCCAGTCGAAAGATCGACCACATTGCCCTTCAAAATGAACTTCTTGAACTCGTTAAGCATAGCAGTGCTGGGTAAGTTTTTTTGGTCATCGCCACGAGGCAAGAAGATGTAAGCCTAAAAAATGAACCCCAGGCAAGCAATTTTTGCTGCCGATGGTGAAGCCCAATCCCAACACCGCCCCTTCCCGTTTAGAGCGACGTCACCTCGACTGGTGGATAATGCTAAAGTCCGCCGCCAACTGCGCGGTGAGCGGGTGCCCGCGCAACCAGAAGTTCAGATCCGGCAGCGCCCGACGCCAGGCAGAGCGCCGGAGCCGAAAAGTGCTATTACTATGACGCAGGCCGCGCAGATACAACAATCCCGGCTTTGGAAACGGCGCGAAAGTTAGGCCGCGCTCTGCGGCCATGGCCTTCATGGTCTGGTGGCCGTGTCGCAAGTGCTGGCAGGGTTCCAAGGAGGCCCAATCATAGGTGCGCGGAGATGGGAAAGTGGCCTCGTTGAAGATGAAGGTCGACGAGCAGACTTGGGAAAGTTGGTAGTGGTGGCGATAGCGTTGCAGGCGGTCGTGTAACTCGTAGCCCTGATCCAAGACGTAGCCAACCGGATGCGGCTGAGCCGCAACGGTGGCCACCAGGTCCCGGTGGAGCAAGTCGTCGGCGTCCAGCGGCATGGTGTATTGCGGGGCCAAAGTGTGGGCCACCACGCCCGCGTAGCGCACCTTCCAGGTGCGATCGTGGTTGCACAGCGGCACTGACGGCGAGCACGGGGGCAGATAGGGCAGCGCGTGCAGGCTGATGCGAGGGTCCGCTGGCAGAAGGGTGCCCGTGGTCGCCGTGCCCACCACGACCGCCCGCCATCGCCCATCCGTCTGGGCGATCAGGCTGCCCAGGGTCTGGTGGAGCAGCCGCAGGGTTCCCGGCCAATCCCGGCAACCCTGCTCGGGCCGCAGCGGGATCAGGAATGCGATGACCGGGGCCTCACCCGCGCACCAGGTGGGTGCAGTCGCCCCAGCGTCAGCTAAAACAGGTTCCTCGGCGCCTTTCATGGCCGCAACCCTGGCTCAGCTTCGCCCACGGGGACGAGGTTAAACTCGGCCCGCCGACCCCGAGTCAGCTGCCGGTAATCACTGACCCGTCGCAGCGCTGCCCAACTCTTACGTAAGGCCCCTAGCTGAGCCGCACCGCGAAAGTCATTTTCGCCATGCCCCAACACGTAAATCGCGGCGGGAAAAGGCACCTCTGCCAAGGGGCAACCCTGGGCCGCCATCGCCGCAGCAATCCGCTGATGCCCGTTCGCCAGGGCCACGCAGGCCGCGTGCTCGGCCTCCGTTTCAGCCTCTGGCAGACGCAGCTTGGCCACCGCCAGCACCGCGTTGGTGCCGCAGTCAAAATGTCGATCCCACCGCAACCACCGCGAGCCCTCCCGGTGCCGATACCCCGTCGTCAACCAGTATCCGTGCGGGTCGCGGGTGGCCTCGATGTGGGCGCAGAGGCGGTTGCTCAGCAGGTCATCAGCATCGACGAACATCAGGTAATCCGCCGCCGGGAACCGCCCTGCGCCAGCCGGATCCAACGCGTCCTCCCGCATTTCTCGCAACGCCCGACGCAGCTTCCGCCACTTATCAGGCATCGTTACGCTCGATGGGCTCCCCGGCGCAGGCGGAGGGAAATCCACCGAGAGCACCCGGAGGCGCTCACCAAAAAGCTCCAAGCCCGGAGGCACCTCGTGGCACACCAAAGTGACCCGGAGTTCCCCGGCGGTTTGACCGAAAATCGAGCCTAGCGTCCGCTTCAGCAAGGCCACCACCAGCGGCCAGTCCTGGGAGACCCGCGCCGACTTTAGCGGCACCACGAAATGAAAGTTCATCAGCGGAGGTAATCGGAAAGTTTCGAGGAAATCGAGCCCTCTTCTTTTCCGTGGCAGCCACCAGACAACCCCCGAGGTTGGCCCACCGGGCGGCGGGCTACCCGCCGCGATTGACCGTAGCCCCGGAAAGCATCGTCACGATGCCGAGCACCCTGCGAAGAAAACGGGCGAACCTGGTGCGCCGCCTTTTACCCATCGATCGCCTTTGAATCATCCCGCCGCTGCACCACCATCGCCCCGGCAGCGATCACCGCAAGCAACGGCTCGACCGGCACTCGATACCTTATCGAACCGACCGTGATCGCGTGAACCAACG
>DAIQNO010000368.1:0-2448 GCA_036788355.1 Opitutales bacterium
GGGTTGAGCTGGCGGTAGGCTGCGGCCGCCTGGCGCCCGATGGCGGCGATGCCGTCCACGGTGGCCAAGGGAGCCGCTAACCAGCGCTTCAGCCAGCCTTTCAGACCGCTCGGTGGCGGTGCCATCCGTTCCCCCCAAAAAATGAGCTTCGGGCGGTCAGAAGGCTTCCGTCGGAGGAGCCGCTGGGCGACGTTACCCATGTAGCCGTTGAGGATCACGACATCGGCCTGCCCGAAGTCCCTGGGGGCGCGGTTAAGGTGAAAACGGGCCGTGATTGGCCCCAACGCCCGCCCTGGGAGGACGGTTTCATAAGGCCGCAGCTCCGGCACGCCCCAAGGGGAGTCACTGACCTCGGCCTCCAGGTAAAACACGCGAAAATCGGTGAAAGGGAGGGTTGCCAGAGCGCAAAATTGGTCGCGCTGGTAGGGGGAGGGCACGACCGAGAGAACATGGCACCGCATGGCACCGACTGCTAAACCGGCCAGCACCCGAGGGCGAGGACATTTCTGCCCGGCCGTGGACGAGAGGAAGGCGGGGTTGCAGGGGTGTCTCGGTTCTCCATTTTCCGGAGGCGGTATTTTTGCATTGCAGAAGGATTGCATTTTGTGTCGGTTAAAGGCCATGAAAATCGCGATTTTGACGGATGAGCGCGTTCCGCGGCTGCTGAACCGGCTCCAGGGCCTCGGGCACCGCGTGCAGCTCCTGCCCCCGGAGCGTCTGCCGACCCTCGATGCCAAGACGCTCGACCTGGTCTGCGTGGTTCCTTGGGAGGTGACTGTCAGCCGAGACTGGCCCGACGTCCGCGTGCGCCTGGCACGGGCCAGCCGGTATTACGTGGTGGTGGGTGAGCCGATGGGCACCCGAGAGGTCATGGCGGTGGCGCGAGACGGCGCCCACGATGCCCTCTGTGCCACTGACCCCGATGCCCGCTGGGAGGAGGCCCTGCAGGGTGCGGCCAACTCCCAGGCCCTCTGGTGGCAGCTCTACGGCACGGCTCAGCCGCTGGACGCCCAGAACCTCGCCGGGCGTTCCGGCGCGATGCAGGCCTTGCGGGAGTCGATCCAACGGATCGGCCCCACCGACGCGACCGTGCTCATTATGGGCGAGTCTGGCACCGGCAAGGAACGCGTCGCCGAGGCCATCCACGCCGCTTCCGGGCGGACCCCTTTCGTCACCGTGAATTGCGCGGCCATCCCGTCGGAGTTGATGGAGTCGGAGCTTTTCGGCGTCGAAAAGGGGGCTTTTACCGGGGCCAATCGCAGCCGCGTCGGTCTGGTTGAAGAAGCGGCTGGCGGGACGCTTTTCCTCGATGAAATCGGCGAAATGGAACTCAACCTGCAACCGAAGCTCCTGCGCTTTCTGGAGACCCGCCGGGCGCGCCGCGTTGGCTCCACGACGGAGTATCGCTGCGCTTTGCGGGTCGTTTCCGCCACCAACCGCGACCTCCGGCATGAGTCCGAGAACGGGCGTTTTCGGCTCGACCTCTACTACCGCCTGTCTGAGGTCGTCCTTAACACCCCACCACTGCGCCACCGGCCAGAAGACATTCCCGACCTGGCGCGGATTTTCCTGCAAGGGGCCGCCGAGCGGATGGGTAAGAACTTTGAGCGCGTGGAGCCGGAGTTGATCCAGAGCTTTCAACAATACCGGTGGCCCGGCAATGTCCGCGAGCTGCGCCAGGCCATCGAGCGGATGGCCATCCATTACGACGGCCCGGTGATGCGGGAATCCTTCTGGGTGCCCCCGGAAGTTCCGGGCGGGCGACGCTCCGGTTCCCACGCCCCCTTCGCTGTGCCGGGTGGTGCCCTCTTGCCCTTGATGAGCAGCCCAACCGCCGCCCCCACTGCCCCCGCCCTGAGCGGTCACCACCGCCGCGGAGGCCCGGCACCGGGCGTTGACGCGGCGTCGTTGGTTCATGGGTCTGATTCGGCCTCAAGAGCCAGTTTTCCGTCATCAGGACTAGACTCCGCAGCCTCCTCGACCGCCCCCGGCAACCCTCAGTCGGGGTTATCCGCTGCCAGCTCGTCGTTCTGGCCGGCTACCGGGCCCGTCGGCCCTGGCCAACCCGGACCCCCCCCGCCCGGCCATGGCCCCTCCGGGAGTGGCTATCCGGGCGGCGGTGCCTGGGGGCCAGGCTTCGGCGGCAACGTCGCCGGGTTCGGGCGCCCGCCCAATAAACGCGAGCGCTTTCAGCAAGCCCGCCAGCTCATCGAAGAAAGCGGCGGCGACCTCACCTGGGTGGCCGCCCAACTCGGCATCCATCCTACCACCCTCTACCGCTGGCGCAAAAACGGCCAAGTCTGACTGCATTTCTCAACCTTACCCGGCCTTTCGACCAAAACGCCACTCTGGGCCCTGGTTCCGGCCCCGATGATCCCAAGAACGATGCTCCGGAATCCTCTAAAATCACCACTTTGGGCGATTTTTGGGGGTCTACTGGCCGCTGGG
>DAIQNO010000369.1:0-2413 GCA_036788355.1 Opitutales bacterium
AGAACGAGCCCATTTGCTTCGACGCGCCCGTCGGAATCAAAGTAAACGTCCTAAAATCTACCCCCTACCAATCCGTCGTTGACCGTGCATCATCGCCGGGATGTCCAGATCCCGCCATATCCCATCCCGTCGCCCCACCTGCACCGACGTGCGTTTCGTTGAAGTCGACTTCCCGCGCCAGCTCCGGCCCCGCCTCGTCATCGAGTTCAGCGAAGGCCTCTCGCTCCTGCTCGAAGATCACGCCGCGATTCCCCTCGCCGCCGAGTTCATTGCCACCTTCCGCGAACACCTCGCCGCGAAAGGAGGCCGCCCGTGCTGAACCTCTCTAGCGCCGCTCTCAAGGTCTTCCTCGCGCTCGATCCCTGCGACATGCGCAAATCCTTCAACGGCCTCCACACCCTCGCCTCAGACCAGTTTCAAACAGCCCCCGCCCGCGACGCCCTCTTCGTCTTCACCAACAAACGGCGCAACCGCATCAAGCTCCTCTACTTCGACGGCACCGGTCTTTGGGTAGCGGCGAAACGCCTCGAAAAAGGCCGCTTCAGCTGGCCCGCCCCCAGCGAACCCGGCCAGCGTCGCATCAAACTCCACGCCGAAGCCCTGCAGCTCCTCATCGACGGCGTCGACCTCCGCGGAGCCGCCTTCAAGCCCTGGTACGAACGACCGGAATAACACCCGGAAATTTATCATGTTAGTCGCTGATAGGCATGCCGTTTGCTACGACATCCATCGTGGAAAACGGCACCCCGCCAGACATCCAAAGCCTCCTCCTCCGCTTCGGTGCGATGGAAAAAGAGCTGGCCTGTCTCAAGGCAGAAAACACCCGCCTCAAGTCCGAGCTCGTCCGCAAGGACAAGATCATCGCCGGTCTCCAACAGCGTCTCTTCGGTTCCAGCTCCGAAAAGCTCGATCCCGCCCAGCTCCAGTTTGAGTTAAGCCAGCTCCTGCTGGGAAAACCGGTGCCTCCTCCGGACCCAGGCAGCGAAACATCCGCACCGGAGGAGGAAAAATCAAACGCCGCAAGAACCCGCCGCACCAAGGCTGACCGCTTCCCCAAAAACCTCAAAATCCTCGTCGAGAGTATCACCATTCCCGAAGAAGTCCTCGCCAACCCCGGCGACTGGCAGGAAATCGGCGAAGAACACCATGACGAGTTGGACGTCATCAAGTCCGAGATCTTCTGGCGGCGTTCCATCCGCAAAAAGTTCGTTCACAAGACCGACAAAACCCGCCCGCCCGTCATCGCGCCCGCCTCACTTCCCTCCATCCCCGGCACCTTGTTAGCGCCCGCCCTCGCCGCGCAGATCATCACCGACAAATATCAAGATCACCTTCCCCACTACCGCCAGTCCCAGCGCTTCCGACGACGACACCACGTGGACATCGGGCGGCAGACCCTCAACACCTGGACCCACGCCACCGCCCGCCACCTCGCTCCCGTCAACCAGGCCATCAAAGTCGAGATCCTCCAGGCCACCGAGCTTGAGATCGACGAAACCCCCATCGACTATCAGGACCCCGGACACGGCTCCGTCCGCGAAGGCCGCCTCTGGGCCTACCGCGATCCCGTCGCCCGCACCTGCTACTTCGACTGGCACGCCGGGCGTGGAACCAACTGCCTGCTGGAAATGCTCGGCTACGACGAGCAAACCAACACCATCGCCTTCACCGGCACCATCCACAGCGACGGCTACTCGGTCTATGATGCCGTCGCCTCCAAGCACGGCCTCCGCCACGCCGGTTGCCTTGCCCACATCCGGCGCAAGTTCACCGAACTCGGCAAGGCATCCCCCGAAGTCACGCTTCCAGTTCTCCACCTCATCCAGCGCCTCTATCAAATTGAAACCCAGACCCGCCGGACCGAGGCCCCGCCCGCCTGCCGCGAGTTGATCCGCCGTGCCCGCAGCCGCCCCATCGCAGATGAACTCCACCGCTTCATCCTCGGGCACCTCAAAACCCATCTCCCCGCGAGCAACGTCGGCCAAGCCCTCGGCTACACCCTCAACCAGTGGCCCAAGTTCCTCCACTGCCTTGAACAAGGCGTCCTGGAAATCGACACCAACCTCGTCGAGAACATGATCCGGCCCACCAAACTCGGCATGAAGAACTGGATGTTCTTCGGCAGTCTCGAAGCCGGCTCGAACAACGCCCTCATCTACACCCTGCTGGCCAACTGCCGCGCCCACGACCTTGATCCCGAGGACTACCTCGTCGAAGTGATCAAGCGCCTCCCGCCCGACGCCACCCCGGAGCAAGCCGCTGCGCTGACACCAGCCCGCATCGCTGCCGAGCGCAAGACCGTAGCTGAAAGCGCCGCCTGACTCCCGTCCCGCCAGTGCAAGGTAGATGGGATGAATCTAGGACGCTTACATTCTTCGCAACTCAGGCCTTCATGCTTTTGAAAGCTGCTGAA
>DAIQNO010000370.1:0-2400 GCA_036788355.1 Opitutales bacterium
CCAGCACTCACCTCGACCCCAGAACCCCGACTCCCGAGCCTCAACCGCGACGCCACAGCAACCCACAATCCCCTCCTCCCGCAGCCTGCTCCCGGAGCAGCCTGCGGAAAAATGTCGCCCGATCTGGCGGATTTTCATTGCCTGACCTTGATAATACTGGTAACGTGAACAGCATAAACACCCAATCACCATCAAAACCTCGCCCTTCGCCTCCACGCGTTTCACCGCCTTTCTCTCCGCCCCCGTCCGCCACCCGCGCCGATTTACCCTTGAACCCCTCGCCAGCCCTGCCAGCCTAACTTTTCTATGCAAGCCGCCCTGCAAGCCATCATCGACGAAGTCCTGACCACCGCCCCGCAGCTCACCCAGCGCCCGGCCTTCGAGCAGTTCAAGGCCACCATCAGCGGCCCCCAAGGGAAGCTCACCGCCGCCATGAAGTCCATGAAGGACGTCCCCAAGGAAGAGCGCCCGGCCTTCGGCAAGCTCATCAACGAAGCCAAGGAAGCCATCGAAGCCGCCTACGAAGCCACCCTCGCTCGCCTCGCCGCCGCCGAGCAAGCCGCCCGCCTCGGCCCGCCGATCGACCCCACCTTGCCGACCGTCACACCCGCCCCGGCCCCCCTGCACCCGCTCACCCAGACCCGACGCCTCCTCGAAAACATCCTCGGACGCATCGGCTTTACCGTCGCCGAAGGGCCCGAAGCCGAGACCGAGTGGTATTGCTTCGACGCCCTCAACACCCCCCCCGACCATCCCGCCCGCGACGCCCAAGACACCCTCTTCCTCCCCGCCCAGGCCGACCTCGGCAACGTCTCCCGCCACGCCGGTGAACGCTACATCCTCCGCTCCCACACCTCCACCGTCCAAATCCGCACCCTCCTGAGCGAAGCCCCGCCGCTGCGCATCATCGCCCCCGGTCGCGTCTTCCGGCGCGACACCGTTGACGCCACCCACAGCGCCAACTTCCACCAGTGTGAGGGCCTCTACGTCGATCGCCACGTCACCCTCCTCGACCTGAAGGGCACCCTCGACTACCTCCTGCGCGAACTCTTCGGCGACCGCACCGAAACCCGCCTCCGCCCCTCCTTCTTCCCCTTCACCGAGCCCTCCTTCGAACTCGACCTCCGCACCCCCGACCTCGGACGCCTCAGCAACCAGTGGATCGAAATCGGCGGCTGCGGCCTCGTCGATCCCGAAGTCCTCAACGCCTGCCAGCTCGACCCCGAAGCCTGGAGCGGCTTCGCCTTCGGCATGGGCATCGAACGCATCGCCATGCTCCGCCACGGCATCGACGACATCCGCCACTTCTACCAAAATGACGCCCGCTTCCTCCGTCAGTTCGCCAACTGAGCACCGCAAAATCCACCCAACTCACCGCCCCAGACCCAAAAACCCATCTGCCTAGCAATTTTTCTTGTCGAAGCACCTTCCGATTATTAAAAACTCTGCTATGTCTCAGCTCCCACCGGTCTCCTTCAACAACAATGTCCTCCGCGACGGCCATCAAAGCCTCGCCGCTACTCGCATGACCACCGCGCAGATGCTGCCGGTCTGCGAAGACCTCGACCACTGGGGTTTCAGCGCCCTCGAGACCTGGGGCGGAGCCACCATCGACACCGGCCTGCGTTTCCTCGACGAGTTTCCCTTCGATCGCCTCGATGCCCTCAAAAAGGCCGCCCCCCGCACCCCCCACATGATGCTCCTGCGCGGGCAAAACATCGTCCAATACGCCCACTTCCCCGACGATGTCGTCGAAGCCTTCATCCGCTGCTCCTGCCAACACGGCATGAACATCTTCCGCATCTTCGACGCCCTCAATGACCCCCGCAACATGCAGACCGCCATCAACGCCGCCAAAAAACACGGCGGACAGGCCCACGGCACCATCTGCTACACCAACAGCCCCGTTCACACCATCGAGAACTTCCTCCAGCTCGGCCAACAACTCGCCGACATGGGCAGCGATGCCATCGTCATCAAAGACATGGCCGGCCTCATCCCCCCGCTTGACGCCTACAAAATCGTCAAAGGCCTCAAAGACACCCTCCGCATCCCCGTTTGGCTCCACACCCACGACACCGCCGGCCTCGGCGCAGCCACTTACCTCTACGCCATTGACGCCGGGGTAGACGCCATCGACCTCTCCGTTGCCCCGTTCGCCAACGGCACCGGCCAGCCCGATACCACCCGGATGATCGCCCTCCTGCAAGACCACCCGCGCTGCCCCAAGGTCTCCGACGACCAACGCGCCGCCCTCCGCCGCATCCGCGCCCACCTCGAGAAAGCCTACCGCGACCTCCACGACTTCACCTCGCCCAAAAACGAAATCGTCGATACCGACACCCTTGAGTATCAAGTCCCCGGCGGAATGCTCTCCAATTTCCGCACGCAACTCAAAGA
>DAIQNO010000371.1:0-2371 GCA_036788355.1 Opitutales bacterium
GAAGTCGGCCGCGCAAACGATGGCGGGCAGATCCGAGAGATACCGCTCCCAGGCGGCGTAGCTGGCCGCACCGAGGTTGATCGCCAGCGGGTGCTGGACGCCGTCGCCGCGCAGGTCTCCCGGGCAACGCGAGTAGCGCAAAGGGTTCTTGTTTGTGGCGTCGATTTCGAAGCCGGGCGGGGCTACCTTTGGCCGCCACCATGCAGCCGCGTCCGCCCGGCGGCGGCTCGGTCTTCTCGGCGTCCTCCAGCTTATGCCAAAGTTCCTTTTCGGACCAAGGCGGCAGGCAGCGGTCGCTGTAGGCCTTCAGGATGGGCCACGCCTCCTGATGTCCGAGGCCGAATCCCTGAACGAGCACACAGGCGACCGCGAAGGTCTGCCCGTGTCCGCCCTGTCCAGAGACTGCGGGCGGCATGGCGGCGACGTAGTTCCGGGCGTGCTGGAGCACGTCGTAGTTGTCGGCGGGTGGCTTCCCGCCCGATTTGTAGCGGAATGCCATCACCCTGCCCTCCTTCCGGTGTAACTTGACTTAGTATCGAGGTGATACCATAGTGAGAAAATGCCCAAGAAGATCAGGGAACTGATGGCCCTGCTGTCCAAAGCGGGGTTTGAGAACCGAGGCGGCAAAGGTAGCCATCGCAATTTCCAGCATCCCAAGGGCATCCGGGTCACACTCTCCGGCAATCCCGGTGACGATGCCCGACGATACCAAGAGAAAGAAGTCGAACAACGGATACAGGAGAGCCAGTCATGAAGAAGAGCGATGCCTACCTCAAACTCGTGGAGTGGAGCGAAGAAGAGCAGTGCTACATCGGCAGTGCGCCGCCCTTGATCGGCCCCTGCTGCCATGGCGACGATGAGGCCGAAGTCTTCCGTGACCTCTGCCGGATCGTTGACGAGTGGGTTGCCATCCATGAAGCAGATGGCCGCGCCTTGCCCGAGCCGCTGATTCCTCCCAATAAGGAGTTCAGTGGCCGCTTCCTCGTGCGCATTGATCCGAGCCTCCATAAATCGCTGGCCATCCAGTCGATGCGCGAGGGCAAGAGCCTCAATGCCTTCGTCGCAGAAAAGCTCACCAGCGTGTCCTAGAAGGAGCCAACCATGAGCGAACTGACCTTCCCACATCCCGGAGAGATCCTCCGCACCGAGTTCCTCGAAGAGCTGAACCTCAGCCAATACAAGCTGGCGGTGGATACCGGCATCCCGCACAGCCGAGTGACAGCGATCATCAAGGGTCGCCGTGCCGTTACGCCCGATACGGCCCTGCGCCTGTCCCGCTACTTCGGCACCTCCGCCGAGTTCTGGCTCGGCCTGCAGAAGGAATACGAACTGCGCAAGGCTCGTGAAGAGCTGGGCGAAACCATCGAAAAAGAGGTCGTCCCTTTGAGTCTGGCTTCGTAGCGCCATCACCCTGCCCTCCTTCCGTCAAAGCAGCCCGACAACCACTCGGAGGCCTCGTCGAAGGTGGCAGTTTCGGGGTGGGGATGTCCGGTGCGGCGCAGCCAGAAGACCTTGGTGAATGCCATCATGGAAGAGATCGAGGCGCGGTTTGAGAAGCTGCCGGGAGGAAAGTTTCGCAAGTCATCAACCGGGTGGCCCGAAGCATGGACGTTCAGCACTACTGGTGCAGAGCGAGAGGGTTTCTTGAAAGCCGTGCGGTGGTTTTGCTCAAACACCAAAGAGGAATGGGGGCGCTTGCTAACTCCACTGGTGACCGGTATTCGAGTCGCTGGGCCATTTCGTCCTGATTGGGTGCCAGCCGACCAAACCTATAAGCATGTTTTTGTCGATACCCAAGGATTGGACCACGAAAAGCCCACGACTGAGCTGTCCAGCGAGACGACTTCCATATTCGCTAAAGTGCAAAACATTCTCTTCGTGGAATCCGGCAAGGACTCACTCAAGAGCCAATCTGCCCGAAAGGTGATGGAGGCGATAGCGGGATCAGGATACACCGCGAACCTGACCGTGGCTTTGACTCACATGGATTTGGTGGTCGGCGACGACATTCCCACGGCGGAGGATCGGAAGGGAAAGGCATTCAGCGGACTGCGTAGCTTGGTTGAGAACGAAGTGAGCCGCAATGTCAGCCGTGATGCTGCCAAGCAGTTGGCGGAGCACCTTAAACGCAGCACGTTCTATCTCGGTTATCTTGATCCCAAAGAAGTATCCCGAGAGTTGGGCTGCCGAAGACAAAGCGGCGTTCGATGAATCGTTGGGGCCGGATTTGTGGGCGATGAGAGAGCTTCGACCCCTGCTGGAATCGACGGTGCCCCGTGAAACTACGCCGACCTCGCCAGACTCGGAGGTGTCACGCGCGCCCGCATGACCCAAATCATGGGCCTGCTGAACCTCGCCCCCGACATTCAGG
>DAIQNO010000372.1:0-2365 GCA_036788355.1 Opitutales bacterium
GGCGACTGGTGATCGCTGCTACGCGTTAGATTTCGTGGACCGGGAGGTTGGCGACTTCCTCGCGGACTTTTTCGGCGAGGGGGGTGGAGAGGTAGCGTTCGGTGGAGGAGCAGCCGATGGTGACGATGCGTTTGCCTTTGGATTCAGGACGTTTGGCCACTTGCATGGCGGCCCAGACGTTGCCACCGGTGGAGATGCCCGCGGGCAGGCCTTCGAGTTGGGCGAGGGCTTGGGCGGTGGCGAAGGCGTCTTCGTTGGAGACCTGGACGACTTCGTCGAGGATCTCGGTGTTGAGGTTTTTCGGGATGAAGCCGGCGCCGATGCCTTGGATCATGTGTGGGCCGGGCGCGCCTCCGGAGATGACCGGGCTGGCGACGGGCTCGACGGCGATGATTTTGACATTCGGATTGCGTGCTTTGAGGACTTCGCCGACACCGGTGATGGTGCCGCCGGTGCCGACACCCGCGATGAAGATGTCGACATTGCCATCGGTGTCGCGCCAGATTTCCTCGGCGGTGGTTTCGCGGTGGACTTGTGGGTTGGCCGGGTTGTCGAACTGTCCTGGGCCGAACGCGCCGGGTGTTTCTTCGATGAGTTGTTTGGCTTTGGCGATGGCACCCCCCATGCCTTTGGCGCGCGGGGTGAGGACGATCTCGGCGCCTAACAGGCGCAGCAGGGCGCGGCGCTCCATTGACATGCTTTCGGGCATGGTGAGGATCACGCGGTAACCTTTGGCGCGGGCGACGAAGGCGAGGGCGATGCCGGTGTTGCCGGAGGTGGGTTCGATGATGAGTCCGCCGGGCTTGAGCGATCCATCGCGCTCGGCGGCCTCGATCATGGCCTTGCCGATGCGGTCTTTGACGCTGAAGAGCGGGTTGAAGAATTCAGCCTTCACGAGGATCTCGGCATCGAGGCCTTCGGTGATGTGGTTGAGACGGATGAGCGGGGTGTTGCCAACGGTGGCAACCATGTTTTCGGCGATGGGCATGGTGGTGAGTTTGTTAGGGTTCAGTGTTCAGTTTTCAGTCGAAGGCTTGGGGGTTTTGCTGGAGTTTTTTGAGGGCCTGGGCGTCGAGTTTGTCTTTTTCGCGGTGGGAGGTTTCCTTGAGAGCGATGAGGGAGGGCTTGGATGCGCAAAGAATTGCGCAGTTGGCGATTTGGAAAGTGTCGGCTTGCGGGGCGAGGTCGTGATAGCGGAGGCCGGACATGCGGGTGAAAATGTCGATCTGGCATTGCTCGGTTTCTTCGACGATGCGGATGGCTCCCTCTTCGTCAGTGAAATCGGCAGGGGTAAGTTCACGAGCAAAGCCTTCCCCATAACCCGCCAGAGTTTCGAGCAGGTGGGTGAGGTTGTCGGGAGCGGTGTCGATGAGCATATCGACGTCTTCGGTGAAGCGAACGTAGCCTTGGACGGAAACCGCAAGGCCGCCGACCAGAACAAATCGGACCTGCCCTTCAGCGAGCAAGACCAACAGTTTTTCGAACGAGGGTTCCATCGTCTTTGGGAGGTTGCCATGGTGTGTTGCCGCGAAGGACGCGGGCGTTGGCGCGGAGCATTTCCATTCGATCGAGAACCGGCACATTCGACAAGCTGCCGCCGACTCGCTTGCGGGTGGGTTGTTGGAAGTCGGATTTCACGATCAGGCTGGTCTGGTAGGCGGAGAAAATGAACCACAAATTACACGGATTACTCAGATTTATTTTTTGTTCTGAAGGATTCCATCCTTCAGAACATACGAAAAACCCAATCTGTGCAATCTGCGTAATCTGTGGTTAAAAACATACCTTTATCTAAATTTGGAAGTCGGGGGAGTTGGAGGCGAGGTGGAGGCCGCATTCGTATTTCTGGCCGTTGAAGCGGGAGGCTTCGGCTTCGTCTTTATCAGCGGGGCGGGTGCTATGCCAATCGCCCATGGTGACAAATCCCTGCTCGGCCAGCGGGTGCGGCGGGAGGTCGTGCTGGCGCATGTAGAGGTCGACCTGAATGTCGGCCCAATCGAGGATCGGATAGACCTTGAGGGTTTTCTTCTGTTTTTCGGCGAACGTGCGGCCGGCGCGGGTGGCGGACTGGGATCGGCGGAGACCGCTGATCCAGACGTCGGCGCCGATGTCCTTGAGGGCGCGGTTCATCGGCTCGATCTTGGTGAGCATGGCGTAGCGCTCGGCTCCTTCGGGGCCGTTTTCCCAAAGGTTACCCCAAAGCGCTTGCATGCGGGCAGAGGAGACCGTCGGCTGATACGTGCGGATGTCGAGGTTGAGCTGCTTGGTGAGTTGCTCGGCGTATTGATACGTCTCGGGAAACAGGAATCCGGTGTCGATGAAGATAATGGGGACATCCGGTGCGTGTTCCGCGAGGAGGTGCAGC
>DAIQNO010000373.1:0-2304 GCA_036788355.1 Opitutales bacterium
AGACAGTTCGGTCCTCTATCCGCTGTGGGCGTTGGAGATTTGAGGGGTTCATTCATCAGTACGAGAGGACCGTGAATGACGTGCCTCTGGTGTTCCGGTTATGACGCCCGTTGTAGCGCCGGGTAGCTAAGCACGGAATTGATAAGCGCTGAAAGCATCTAAGCGCCAAGCAAATCCCAAGATAAAATCATACTAGCTCCTGGGAGACTACCAGGTTGATAGGTCACCGGTGTAAGTGCGGTAACGCATTAAGCCTAGTGATACTAATGAGCTAAATTTGTGACATGGTTCAATTACGTTAAGGCTGGACTTCGCTTTTTTGGTGATTATAGGTGCGTGGAAACACTCGTTCCCATTCCGAACACGATGTTAAGCACGCTTCCGCTGATGGTAGTGCCACCCCGCTGTGGTGCGAGAGTAGGTTGTCGCCATATTTTCTTTAGACCCGTGACCTCCCCTCAGGCACGGGTCTTTTTTTGCCCCAAGTTTGGCCATCAACCCCGTTATTCAACCCATTATCGAGGCATTTTTGCTGGACAATCTTACCCGTTTTTTGCATAACTGGCAGTGTTATGATTTTCGGAAACGCCCCTTCACTTCTCGGCATTGGTAGTGCGCTGGTCGATACCCTGGCTCAAGTTTCGGACCGCTTTTTGCAGACTCACGAAATTGGGGAGCGGGGCGGGATGGTAATGATTTCTGACCAGCAGATGGCGATGTTGGAGTCACTGCTGGACGCCAACCCTATGCGAGCCCCCGGCGGTAGCGCAGCCAACACGATCGCGGCGGCGGCGGCACTGGGCACGTCTACGGCGTTTCTCGGGAAGTTGGGCAACGATGAGGCGGGTGATTTTTATCGTCGTCGCTTTACGGAGCTGGGCACGGATATGCACCGCTGCAAGGTCGGGGCTCTGCCGACGGGGCGGTGTCTGGCGCTGGTGACTCCGGATGGTGAGCGGACGATGCGAACGGATCTTGGTGCTTCGGTGACGTTGTCACCCGAGGAAGTCACGCCGGAGGACTTTGCGGGTGTTTCGATGGTTCACCTGGAGGGTTATCTGTTGTTCAATGGGCCAGTTTTTCAGCGGGTGCTGGACTTGGCTAAGTTGGCGGGCTGTCGGTTGAGTCTCGATCTGGCATCTTTTGAGGTGGTTAAGGCGACCAGAGTTGCGCTGTGGGATTGGCTGGAGTCCTCAATTGACGTGGTTTTTGCCAATGAGGATGAGGCTCGAGCACTTTTTCCGGGGCTTGGGCATGATTTTGAGGCGATGGCGCAGCGTCTGGGTGAGGTTTGCGACATCGCAGTGGTCAAGCTCGGCAAGGATGGGGCGGTGGTGGCGCATGGGGGAGATCTTATCCGGGTGCCGACCGATCGGGTTTCGGCGATCGACACTACGGGGGCGGGTGATTTTTTTGCGGGCGGTTTCTTGCACGGGTTGTTGCGCGGGTGGCCTTTGGGAAGTTGCGGGCGGTTGGGCGCCAAGGTTGGGGCAGCGGTGGTGCAGGTGCTGGGTGCCGCGTTGCCGCCGGTGGCTTGGAACGCGCTGCGTTCGGAGGCGGAAGGGTTGGATCGGTCGTTGGTTGGCTGATTGAGTTGTCGCAAGCGGGTTTATTCGGTGTGTTTCAGACTGCTTGAGAACCGGTTTTTACTTGCCGTTTTCGAAGGGAGTATCTTTTCGATAGTTGTGAGGTTTACGAAGTCGGTGGACTATTTTGTGAGTGGTGTGGGTTCATTGCTGGCTTGGAGCGCAGAAGGGAGGCCTCGCTATCTTTGTCGCACCGATGCTGAAGCGATGCTTGAAGATTGGGTTTCAGTGGGTGAGGATGTTTTTATGGTCTTCGAGCGGATGTCGACCAAGTCTTCTAGTTTCTTGCGGTCAACGGAGGGAGGTCGTTGAGCAATCATTCCAGCCAGCCTCCGAAGTCTAAGGAAGTCCGAACTGCTCTTTCCCAACAGATTGAGCTTTCTTGGCGTGGTCCGCTGCCTCCACCGGAGGTTTTGGATGCCTACGAGAGGATTTCCCCTGGGGCCCCCAAGGTTATTTTAGAAATGGCGGTAAATCAGCAGCAGCACCGTCTGCGCCTGGAATCAGCCGATCTCGGGCATCGGATTTTTATGGAGCGAGCGGGCCTTTTTGGCGGCTTTGTCCTAGTGTGCTGGGAGTTAAGGTCGTAGGCTATTTTGCCTAGTTCGACCAGCCCCAACGGGGCGACAGTTGGAAGCCCGAGGTGAAGCGACGCAGGAGCGCAACCCTGGGAAAAAGGTTGGCCCGACCACCAAAGTCCTGAAAGGACGACACCCCG
>DAIQNO010000374.1:0-2286 GCA_036788355.1 Opitutales bacterium
AAGCCTCCTTTTCGACAGCCTCCAAGGCCGCCCGGCCCTCGCGCACCTGAAGGACATCAAAGTGCTGCCGTGTTCCGATGATGAAACTGATCAGCTCCAGCAGCTCGGCGTTATCCTCTACCAACAACAACCTCATTGTCGAAGTCTACCCAACCAGACCACGGTAACGCCAGCCCGGAACCACAGAAAATCAGCCGGTCGTCCGCCAGGCACGTCGTGTTAGCACCCCCAGCCGCTAGAATAAATCCTTATCGGTCACGGCTCCTTCGCTGGCCGAAGTCACGAGCTTGGCGTATTTTGCCAGCACGCCTCGCTTTTCCCTCGGTGGGGGCGGGGTGTAGGCGGCCATCCGCGTTGCGTATTCAGCCTCCGGAATGCACAGGTCGATGGTGTTTTTGATCGCGTCGATCTCGATCAAGTCGCCGTCGCGGACGATGCCGATCGGCCCCCCGCAGGCGGCCTCAGGTGTGATGTGGCCGACGTCGAAACCGTGGCTGCCGCCCGAGAAACGCCCATCGGTGATGAGTGCCACGTCCTTGATGAGGCCCCGCCCGGCCACTGCTGCCGTGGGAGAGAGCATTTCCCGCATCCCCGGCCCGCCGACGGGTCCCTCGTTGCGGATCACGATCACGTCGCCCTTGACGATCTGGCCGTCCAGGATGCCGCGATAGGCCGCCTCTTCGCTCTCGAAGACCTTAGCGGTGCCCTTAAAATACTCCCCCTCCTTGCCCGTGATTTTGCCCACTGCCCCGGTCGGGGCCAAGTTACCGCGCAAGATCCGCAGGTGGCTGGTGCGCTTGATTGGGGCATCCCACGGGCGCACGATGTCCTGATTTTTGGGATACGGCTCTACCCCGGCCAGGCTCTCCGCCACCGTCTGGCCGGTGCAGGTCAGGCAGTGCCCATGCAGCAGGCCGCGATCCAACAGGTCCTTCATCAAGG
The DNA here is from genome assembly GCA_036788355.1 of Opitutales bacterium. Taxonomy (GTDB): domain Bacteria; phylum Verrucomicrobiota; class Verrucomicrobiia; order Opitutales; family Cerasicoccaceae; genus DAIQNO01. The sequence goes on from DAIQNO010000374.1 coordinate 943, forward strand.
GGCGGATGCCGCCAATCTTGATCAGGTAGCTCATGTTATACTTACCAAAGGGCTTCACGTCGCAACGCATCGGCACCATCTCCCCGAGGCGGGCAAAGTCCTCGATGGTCAAGTCCACTTCAGCCGCGTGGGCGATGGCCAGCAGGTGCAAGATGATGTTGGTCGAGGCCCCCAGCGCGATGCCGGTCATAATCGCATTCTCGAAAGCCTCCCGCGTCAAAATGGCCCGCGGCGTCAGGCCCATTTCCAGTTGCTTAACCACGGCCGCCCCGGCCCGGGCCGCATCCTCGCGCTTACTCGTGCTAATCGCCAGTTGCGCCGAGCTGCCCGGCAGACTCATCCCCAGGGCCTCGATCACGCTGGCCATCGAGTTGGCCGTATACATCCCACTGCACGACCCCGGACCCGGAATGGCGCACTCCTCGACCGCCTTCAGCCCGGCGTCATCCAGCTCACCCTTGGCGTGCTTACCGATCGCCTCAAAGACGCTCACAATGTCCAGCGGGCGCTCTTTGGCAGTGTCACTGGGCAAAAAACCCGGTAAAATCGTGCCACCATAGACGAAAACCGACGGGCGATTTAGCCGCGCCATCGCGATCAAGCTCCCCGGCATGTTCTTATCGCAACCACCGATGCAGACCAGACCGTCAAAACCCTCCGCCGCGCACGCCGTTTCGATGGAATCCGCGATCACCTCCCGCGAAACCAGGCTGTACCGCATCCCCAGCGTGCCCATGCTGATCCCATCCGTCACCGTGATGGTGTTAAAATAGACCGGACGCCCGCCCGCCTCGCGAATTCCCCGCAGCGCGTGCTCGGTCAACTCACCCAGATGCACGTTGCACGGGGTCATGTCACTCGGCGACGACGCCACCGCCACCTGCGGCTTCCGGAAATCCTCATCGCTGAAACCCACCGCCCGCAGCATCGCCCGCGCACCCGCCCGCTCAGGCCCATCAACCACCACCGAAGAATAAAGACGACTCATTTCCGACATCCCCCCAATCAACCCCTACCACCCCCCCTCCGCAAGGCCGAAAACCACCGCGAGGCCCGGTGTTGATGGGGCGCACAACAGGCGCTCTCCGCCACCGAAACCCGTAGTGCAAGGAGATTGACATTGTCGGAATAGCAAAAAGGCAGTTTGGTAGTCTATGCGTGCCCTGTGCAGATGAATCAGAACCTACAGAAAGAGCAATTCAGCATCGCTTTTGTGCGGGCGGTGGCCGCCGTCGCAGGCGTAAAGGTGCTGAGAACTGAGGTCGATGACGATAGCATCGACATCGGACTGGAGCGAGCGGGTGGTTGCGCACCAAAACTCGACCTGCAGTTAAAATGCACTGC
>DAIQNO010000375.1:0-2284 GCA_036788355.1 Opitutales bacterium
CTACTCCATGGAATCCCTCTTTACGTTGATTGAGCAGTCTGGATTTTTCCTGCTGGAGTGGCGGATGCTGGTGATGTGGGGGGTGGTGGCGGTGCTGCTCTATCTGGCGATTTACAAGGAATACGAGCCGCTGCTGCTGGTGCCGATCGCCTTCGGGGCCCTGCTGGCCAACCTGCCAACCCAGGGGATGATTAACCCGCCGCCGGGCGAGCTGCGCTCACCGTTGGCCGGGATGGTCGCGGCAGCCACGGTGGAGGTTGGGGAGGTGGTCCACGCTCAAAAGACGGCCCAGATGCTGCCGGCCACCATCGGCGAGCTGGCCGGTTTTGGCGGCCTCAGCCTAGACGCGCTCGATCAACACGAAGCGACCACGGTGACCCAATACGGCACCCTGGTGGCCATCGTCGCGCCCGAGGGCGACCGCGGTGAGTCCCACGGAATGGTCCGCGGGGCGCCGGTTTTTGCCAACGACCGGCTGGTTTTTGCTCCGGCGGACGGCATTGTCACCATCGCCCCGGCCCCGAGCGCTCCCGTGGTGGCCGGAACGATGATCGCCGAGGTCCAGAGCAACCACTCCGGCGGGCTTTACCATTATATTTCGCAGGGTATCACCCTGGAGATTTTTCCGCCGCTGATCTTCCTCGGCGTCGGTGCGCTGACGGACTTTGGGCCGCTAATTGCCAACCCAAGGATGCTGCTGCTGGGGGCAGCCGCGCAGTTCGGCGTCTTTTTCACCTACCTCGGGGCCTTGTTCCTGGGCTTTACCCCTGGCCAGTCGGCGGCCATCGGCATCATCGGGGGTGCGGATGGGCCGACCTCCATTTTCTTGGCCAACTCCCTGGCTCCGGAGCTGCTGGCGCCGATCGCCGTCGCCGCTTACAGCTACATGGCCCTCGTGCCCGTGATCCAGCCCCCGATCATGAGGCTGTTCACGACGCGAGAGGAGCGAAAGATCCGGATGAAAAGCCTGCGGAAGGTGGGCCGCGCCGAAAAACTGATCTTTGCGGGGATGGTCACCATCTTCTGCATCCTGCTGGTGCCAGCGGCGTCGTCCCTGATCGGGATGTTGATGCTGGGCAACATCCTGCGGGAGTGCAAGGTGGCCGAGCGGCTCAACAAAGCCGCCCAGAATGAGCTGATTAACCTGACCACGATCTTCCTGGGCACCAGCGTCGGCATCACGATGACCGGTGATCGCTTCCTCCGCACGGAAACCCTCGGCATCCTGGTGCTCGGCGTGCTGGCCTTCGGGGTCGCTACCGCCGCTGGCGTGCTGATGGCCCGCACCATGAACCTCTTCTCGAATAACAAGATCAACCCGCTGATCGGCTCTGCCGGGGTCAGCGCCGTGCCGATGGCGGCCCGCGTCTCCCAGGTGGAAGGCCAGAAAGCCGACCCGACCAACTTTCTGCTGATGCACGCCATGGGGCCCAACGTCGCGGGGGTCATCGGCACCGCCCTGGTCGCTGGCTACTTCCTGACCGTCCTCGGCGGAAAGCACTGAACGGGCACCATCACGCCGGCAGCCGATCCCTCAAAGTCCGCGAGGCGTGAACTGAGGGAATGACCTTGCTTTTATCTGGCTGACAGGGGTCGGTGAGTGGTTACGGTGTGGAAGGAAATGAAGGTAATCGTCGAGCTTCCAGATGACCTCTACCAGCGGGCCAAAAACAGTGCCAAGCGCGAGGATAAACTGCTGCCCGCCTTCATGCAGGAAGCCCTGGTCCAGCGCCTCGACGGCGTGCTGACCGACAGCACCGGGCGCCCGTGGCTGAGGGGTTTTGCCGGACTGGCCAAGTATCACGACGAGAACCGCGACCTCCAAGAGCGCCATTACCACGAGTTTGAGCGATTGCCCCATCGACCGACCCTGACCCCTCTCGACTGAACTCATGGAGGCCATTCTCGACACCACCGCCCTTTTCGCCATCGCCGACGGGGCTCCGCGCATCCTGCCGGCCCTGCGCGTCGTCAGAACCATCCGGCTGCCGGTGGTGGTGCTGGCGGAGTTCCGCTGGGCCGCCCAACAGAGCACCCTGCGAGATGACTATGATGACTGGCTCAGCCAGCTCGCCACGCCCGACACCCTCCTTTCCGCAGATGCCGAGACCGCCCGCCGCTACGCCAGCCTGCGCCGCGAACTGGACGCCGCTGGCATCGCCCTGCCGCCCCATGACTACTGGATCGCCGCCCTGGCCGTTCAACATGGCCTGCCGGTGGTCAGCAACCAAGTCCACTTTGACCGCGTCCCCGCCCTCCAACGCATCACCTGGTAGGCCAGTGC
>DAIQNO010000376.1:0-2282 GCA_036788355.1 Opitutales bacterium
AGCCCGAGGCTTACCTGGCCGACGTCAAGGTTGCCGCCGAGAAGCTCGCCGTCGCCGCGACCCTGCCCGATGCACAGGCAGCCGAGGTCTACTCTCAGATCATCGCCGAGTCGCCCGACTCCACCGAGGGCCAGACCGCCCAGGCCCGTCTGTCGCAGCTCAACCGCAACCAGAACTTCGGCGCCACCCGTGCCAAGGCCCTGCTCGATGACGCTGGCTCCGCCCTCGAGGCCGGCGATGCAGCCACCGCCCAGACCAAGCTGGCACAGGCCCGCGCCCTCAATGCCGACCTCAGCTGGTTCGACCAGCAACGCCTGAGCAACCAGGAAGCCGCCGTCAGCCAGCTCCTCGCGGCTCAAGCACCCGCACCCGCACCAACCCCCGCACCGCAAGTGGTGGAAGCCGCCCAAGCTCCTGCTGCCGTCGAAGCGCCCGCCCCTGCCCCGATCCCCACCGCTTCCCCCGACCTGTTCATCCAAGCCCAAAAGCAGCTCGCCGCCGACAAGGCCGCCCAGGCCGCCGATGCTCAGAGCAAGGGCTTCAGCGCCCTCGCCGTCCAGCGTTATGAAGAAGCGCTCGCGCTAGACCCGGAGAATACCGAGTACGCCTCAGCCCTTGCCGCCGCCAAGTCCGCCGGCGTCTCGGCTGCCGCCCCCGAGTCCAAGATCGACGAGACGCTCCGCCAGCAGGCCCTGCTCAAGCAGGCAGCTCAGGCCGAGTTCGACGCGGCGATGGCGCAGACCGACGCCTTCGTGCAAGCCGGCGACTTCGCCGCCGCCGAGGAGTCCGTCAACCGCGCCAAGGTGATCGCCGACCGCAACCAGTCGCTCTTTGGCAATCAGCTCTATACCGACCTGCGTTCCTCCGCCAACGCCAAGGCCATCGCCGTCGAGCAGACCAAGACCGCCCGAGCCGAGGCGCAGCGCCGCTCGGATGAAGCCACCCGTGCCCAGCAGGAACGCGAAGCGACCACCCGCGCCCTGCGCGAGCAACGTCAGACGCTCGACGGCCTGCTCTCCGATGCCCGCGAGTTGCAGAAGCAGATGCGTTACGAAGAGGCCCTTGAGCTGATTCAACAGGGCCTGGTGATCGACCCCACCGACGTCCGCTTCCAACTCATGAAGGACGTGCTCGAAGACCTCGACACCATCGTCGGGGCCGGCCAGAACCGCCGCAAGATCAGCATCTACCGGGCCCGCCAGCACGAGCTGACGATGGAGGCCAAGGTGCCCTACACCGAGCTGATCGCGTACCCGGAAGACTGGCCTGCGCTGACCGAGCGTCGTCGGCAGCTGCTCGAAGCCGACAGCAGCGAGAGCAAGGCCAACCGTGAAGCACGCCTGAAGCTCAATACCGCCGTGCCGATCAACTTCGAAGCCGCCTCGCTCGAGAACGTCATCAACTTCCTGCGTCAGACTACCGCGGCGAACATCGTCGTCCAATGGCCGGCCTTGGAACTCGCGGGCATCTCCCCCGACACTCCCATCACGCTGACCCTCACCAACGTGCCCGCGATCAAGGCCTTGGACCTCGTGCTCCAGCAGGCCGGCTCGGAAGTCGGTGTCGAAGTCAATTACACCGTCGATGAAGGCATCGTGGTGATCTCGACCCGCGATCAACTCCGCACGGCCGTCAGCGCCCGCGTCTATTCCATCCGCGACCTGCTTGTCACGGTCCCCAACTTCACCGATGCCCCCGAGTTCGACCTGAGCACCGCCCTTTCCAGCGACTCCGGCTCCGGCGGCACCAGCGTCTTTGGCGAAGCTGAAGACGATGAAGACGAAGAACTCACCCGCGAAGAGCAGGTGGAGCAGATCCTCGAAATTATCCGAGGCACCGTCGGAGAGGCCGCTGAGTGGGAAGAAGGCGCGGAGTCCAGCGTCACCGAGCTCAATGGCTCGCTGTTCGTCAAGACCTCCGCCACCAACCACCGCGACATTCTTGGCGTCCTAGCCCAATTCCGTGAACGCCGAGCGACCCAGATCTCCGTCGAGGCCCGGTTCCTCCTCGTGGATAACAACTTCCTCGAAGAGTTCGGCCTCGACCTGGACTTCCGCTACAAAGGCGGCGGCAAGTTCGGCCCCATCGCAGTCGATCAGGGCACCGCTGACCTGGCCACCAGGCCTTCGACCGAACTCACCCCCGACCGGTTCACCGGCGGCGGTGGCGTCGGTGCCCCCACCTCCCTGTCCGTCGGCGTTAACTTCATCGACGACCTTGAAGTCTCGCTGCTGGTCAACGCCACGCAGGCCAGCCAGCGGTCGATCACGCTCAACGCACCC
>DAIQNO010000377.1:0-2278 GCA_036788355.1 Opitutales bacterium
GTTCGATTAAAATTGTATTAAAGCCCTCACGGACGGCCGCGATACCTGTCGATCCGCTGCCGGCGAACGGGTCGAGGATCTTGCCGCCGGGCGGCGTGAGATGCCGACAAAGCCACCGCATGAGCGCCTGCGGCTTCACAGTAGCGTGGGTCGTGCCCTCGCGCTCGGCAGCGTTGGCCTTGGCGCAGTAGAAGAAGCGCGCCCAGTCCTCGGTCAGGCCGTCGTGCATGACGTTCGCGGGCCAGCGACCGTCTTCAGTCCGACACCCGTCGATGTTCACACATCCGACGCCCCAACGAAGCAGGTTGTCGGCCATCGTCTTTTCGCTGATCGGCTTCTGTGCGAGGTAGATGGGCTCCAAGGCGGGCTTCTGGGCTTGCGTGCCATGCCGCCAGCCCTCCCACTGCTGCGCCGCCTCAGAAGCGGGCAAGTAGGTCCCGTGCTCGTAAGTTCGATCTTCAAGTTTCTCCCATGAACCGGTCTTGTTCTGGTCGGCGCCGGGACGGATGCGACGAACGACTTGCCCAGTGCCTCGGAACTTCCCCTCGACGCCCGCGCGCCGGTCGAGCGCCTTAGCGGGGTTCACGGCCTTGGGCATTCCACTGCCGTAGATCCACCCGAGGAAAGGGTGCATGATGAAGCCCGCATCCTCGATCGCGCAGGCCATGCGGTGCCCGGTGCGCGGACTTGAGAAGGCAGCCAGGTAGCCGCCGGGGAGCAGGAGGTCGTAGCAGAGCTTCCAGACTTCGGGGTTGTGGGCGATGTCGCCGCCGTCCCAAGAGTTTCCCGACCAAACCGGGCGTCCGTTGAACCTCGTGTAAATCAGGTGATACTCCAGAACACCGACACAATACACCGGGCCTCGATAGTCTACGAGGTTGACAATATTGCCCCGCCGATCACTATTTTCACCGTATAGACTTTTGCCGCGTTGCAGAGCGCAGCAAACGTATTGCGGCCCGTGGTCGAAAGCGACACTGTTGATGATGCCCCTGCCAGCGGGCTTCTCTTTGATGCTGCACGAGCGCCCGACTAAGAGACACAACCTCTGAAAGCAATCCGCCAGCGAGCGAGACGAGGTGAAGAAAACTTCTTGGCCACCGCGCTGCACGGTGCTATCCGTCTCAATGAGACCAAGATAGAGTCTCTCAAGATACACTTGATCCCAAGCGTAAAGAAACTCGGGAATATGCTTTTCTTTTGCCCCGCCAAGGGTTTTGAGAAACCCTAGTAGTGGAAAGTCGTAGATATAGAAACAGCCATCGCTTTCCTTATACCGAACACCAAGAGCTTCTATTGCTGAGCGAAATGCCCTGATCTTCCTCGGCTTCTTTGCGAATAGCCCGCAGAAGTCATTCGCCGGGTGATCGTCTTTTCTGCACACAGTCCAACCGTCTCCGAGCCAAAGCCCGAAGAAATAGAAAAACGCCTCGGGGTCAAACGCCCTAGTTTCTTCGATCAAGGTGCGATCCTTGCCATATTCGCGAGTCGATGTGATCGATACTAGGTCGTGCTTGCCGGCAACCGGAGCACACTGCGCTTTCTGGTAAAAGGTTCGCGGCATCGAGTCTGCACGTTGAAAGCGGAAAGGCCCCTCGAAGGACGCTAAAAAGACGTTGTGGTTGGGTGTGACCATCTGCTCTGCCGAGCGATGCTTTAGGTGGATTAACTGTCCCTCGAAAGGGTAGCAGTGGGTTTCCGCCACGGCCTGCCAGACCAGCGAGCTGGTCTTGGGATCTAGTGTCGCCACGACCTCGCCTAGTTGGACCTCTCCGACAGGCTTCCACCCAGTCGCAGTTAAGATGTCCGTGGCTGGGTGGAAACATTTGCCCATGAAGCCCCGCGAGGCCCGCGCAAACGCCCCATCGGTCCCGTGCTGCGCTGGAGCAGCGTTGGCGCCGCCAAACCGCTTCACGATGCTCTGGAGGTGGTAAGGCGGGTCGGTGATCACGGCATGGTAGCCGCCAGCCAGCAGCGGCATGATCTCTAGGCAGTCGCCTTGGTAGGTTTCAGGCATCGAACGCTTCCACGAATGCCGCCCCGACGTAGGGGTCTATTGCGTTGCCGTAGCCTTTGAGGCGCGTCGTCCTCGCGGCCTGTCCTGTCGCGAGCGGATAGCTGCCAGACACCACTCCGAGGGGTAGCCCATCAGCCAGCCCGAGAACCGAGGATTCAACTGGCCGCCACTTTCCATCCCGGCAGAAGAGCCAGTCAGCATCTCGCCGCTCGACGTGATGCGGATGGGGCCGTCCGTATCTATCCGGTCCACATCCCGCGC
>DAIQNO010000378.1:0-2277 GCA_036788355.1 Opitutales bacterium
CCCAGCGACGCGATGATCCCGCGAACCGGCTCGTCAGCACCTGCCTCCGCCGGGGCCGACTCCGCCGTCGAGCCTCCCACCGGGGCCTCGCCTTCGGAAAAGTCGCCACCCGCCCCGCGCAGGGCTGGGGCCGTCGCGTAAACCATCTCGACCAGCGAGTCCGTCAACCGCGCCCGCTCACCCGGCCCCGCCACCATCGAGGCCACCAGGATCAGCACGGCCAAAAGCGGCCCCAGGGCGATGAGCGTGTAGTAGCTCAATGCACTGGCCAAGCCGGGGATATTGTTGCGCTGCAGCCCCTGGCCCAGAATGGACACTACCCGCGACCCACGGAACAACCAAGGCTTCCAAAACGGCTCCGCCGGCCCGCTGGGTTCAGTCCAGATCTCAACCTCCCAAAAGTGCCGCACTTTCCGAAGCGCATCCCGAAAAAACTCCGCCTTGGGCGGTTCCACCGGCCGACGCCGATCGCCCCTCGCAGTGGCTGGAGGCGGTGTCGTCGACGAAGAAACCTCAGCGTTCTGGTTCTGAGGCTTGGGGTCGTGGGAGGACTCGTTCATGGCGCGTAAAGTCACAGTTCGACATCAGCATGACGCCAAAGGGCGATGGGAGTTAATCCACGGAATACCCAGCGGGGCAACCCCCAATCCTGCCCGCCACCTCAAGTTGACACGCTCCTACCCCACTTCGGCCACTAAGTCCGCAACCACGGCGGACGGCGGTCCTCCGAGAAAGCACCAAGATTTCGGCGATTTTGCCTCGTTTTTCGTCACCAGAAACGTTTCAACCTTGCGGGCTATGGAGGGAACGCACAACCCATCCCTGGCACCGCCAGAGACGCTACCGGGTGCGGCTCCGGGAACTGTGGGCACTCCTCCGGAAGGTGACCGGCCTCCAGGAACCGACCGCGGGCGCTCGGCCCTCTGGCGGGAGGGCTGTCTGACGGCCAAGCTGGCCCTCCCGTTGGTCGCGGGTCAACTCTCGCAGATGCTGATCGGCATCTCGGACACCGTGATGCTGGGAGCCGTTGGCGTGGTGCCGCTGGCGGCCTCGGCTTTCGCCCAGAACCTCCTCTACGTGCCGCTGCTTTTCGGTTTCGGCCTCCTGACGGCCGTCTCGATCCGCACTTCCCAAGCCCGCGGGGCTAAAGACCCCGCTGCGGCCCGCGCCGCCCTCCGCCACGGCAACTACCTGGCCCTGGCCATCGGCGGGCTCACGGTCCTCTTGGCGTGGCTCGGCCTGCCCTACTTGGAGTGGTTCGGCCAAGACGCCAAGGTCGCGGCGGCCACGCCCGAGTTTTTCATCATCTGCGCCATCTCGCTCGTTTTTGCCATCGGCTCGCACGCCATTAAAAGCCACGCCGACGCGCTTGACCGCCCGTGGCCGGCCTTCTGGATCATGTTCAGCGGCGTGGTGCTCAACATCGGGCTAAACTGGGTCTTCATCTTCGGCAAGTTTGGGGTGCCCGCCGGAGGTCTGGTGGGGGCCGGCTGGGCGACCTTGATTGCCCGTCTGCTCACCTACCTCGGGCTGATCCTCTGGTGCGTGCGGGCGAGCCCGGAGCTGCGCCAGTGGATGCCCTTCCACTGGTTCCGCTGGCCCGACTGGGTGGCCCTCCGAGACCTCCTCAAGGTGGGCCTGCCCGGAGGCGTCCACCTCCTCGCCGAAGTCGGCGCTTTCGTCTGCGCGGCGCTCTTGATCGGCACCCTGGGCGCGGCAGAGCTGGCCGCCCATCAGGTGGCCATCACCTGCGTAGGCACCATTTTCATGGTGCCCCTGGGCATCTCGATGGCCCTCACCGTCCGCGTCGGCGAGGCCTACGGTGCCCGCCAACCTGAGCGCCTGCGCCCCATCGTCGTCAGCGGCTGGTTGATGGTGCTCGCCATTGCCGCCGCTGTCACGGTCGTGCTGCTGCTGGCCAACCAGAGCATCGCCGCTGCCTTCATCAAAACGACCGACACCTCGGACCTCGCCAACGCCACGCGGGAGCTCGCCGCCGGCCTGCTGCTACTCAGTGCCGCCTTCCTGACCTGCGACGCCCTCCAGGTCGCCTCCACCGGCGGCCTGCGCGGCCTCAACGACGTCCGCTACGCCGCCGCCACCAGCCTCGTAGCCTACTGGTCGATCGCCCTCCCCCTCGGCATCGCCCTGGCCTTCTGGGCCCAAGGCGGCGTCTTCGGGATGTGGTGGGGCCTCACCCTCGGCCTGGTCATCGCCGCCGCCGCCCTCTCCCGGCGACTTTGGAAGACCATCCACCGACCCCTGCCCCCCCCCCCC
>DAIQNO010000379.1:0-2231 GCA_036788355.1 Opitutales bacterium
GGGTCATGGGTCACACGGGATCAGGGCCAGCGGCGGATGGGAGGGCTCTCTTGAGCGTGTTCAGCCAGTGGTTAGGCTTGGCGTCGGCTTTCTTTCGCTGATCCTTGCTGGCCCTGTTAAGGATCTCTTGGACGCAGAGCTGGCGCTCGGGCGAGGGCGGCAATGCGAGGGCCTGCTTGGCCAAGCTCTCAAGTTCTCCTGCTAGGGCTCGCTTGATGTTGGCCAGTAGCGGGCTGTCGTTGCCGTGCCAAGGGGCTTTGAGCGACGTCGGGGCTCCTTGTTGCGGCGGCGTCGCGACTTCTTGTTGCGGCGCGGCGGGTGATTTTTCCGATCCCACTGGGGGTTCCATCCGTCCGTAGCCGACGGCGGTTTTGGCACCGGCCCCGAGTTGGCCGAGGGCCATTTCCAGCCAGTGCATCGCTTTCTCGGTGTCAGGGCGGTCGCCGGGTCGTCGGGGGAGCACTGCGAATTGAAACGTTGTATTTTTAGCGACGGTTAGGAAGGGAATGGGCACCGGGTCGTGCCAGTCGCCAGGGGCGGTTTTTCCGGAGCTGTCCTGGTAGTAGGGCCCGTAGTGGGGGGTCATCACGTCGGTTTCCAGCTTTACGGGGCCGACGGGCACCGCATCCAGGAAGATGACCGAACCGGCCTGGTTTTCGTGCTCAACCGCGCTTTCCGGCTCAACCGCGCTTTCCGGCTCAACCTGGTTTTCCGTCTCGGCGCGGTTCTCGATGCGGCGCGGGGATCCAAAGACCTGCAGGAAACCGTCGTTATCGACGGCCGCCGGGTCACCCCAGAGCCCTTCGAGCCAGCTACGCACCAGCCCCTTGACTGACGAGCCCGGCAGATAGGGCACGGCGAGGGTCGGGTGCCAGAGAAAGCCATTCTCGACCGGGTGCGGGCGGCCCAGACCGGTGACAAAGCGCTCCACCGTGGTGAAGCCCTTCACGATGCCGTTACGAGCTTCGGCAAGCAAGGACTGACGGCGTGCGAAGGCGTCGAGGGACTCTTGGTCGCCAAAGGTGGCGTTGAAGTGCTGGAGCCAGATGGTTTTTCCTTCTTCTGAGAAGCCCGAAAAATCTTCCTTCCATTGGTTAAAGAACTTTTCGAAGACCAGACCAGCGTGGCCGCGTTGAGCTAGGGCAATCACGGCTTCCAATTTAAGTTGCTTTATAATTGCGCCAGGAAGCGGAAGGTAAAACTTTGGTGCGTTCGCCGTCTCTAAATCTGGGCCAGCTTTTTGCTGTCGATCACGGTTCCCATTTCGACCTTTGTTTGCTGAACGCTCCCCACGGTTTATTTCTCGGCTCATGCTAATCCTCCTTTCCGGGTTCGAGGTTGGCGCGGGCGAACTTCTTCAGCCACACTAGGAAGGCGAGGGCCTCTGCCTGGGCGCGCAGATAGGTGCTTTCGTTGCCGGCGGTGATGGCCTGGATAAGGTTCTCTTTATTCTGGTAAGGGGCGGACGAGGCATCGCGGCAGAGCCAGTTCTGCATCGCCGTGTAAAGCAACCGGTGGCCCCGATCCTTTCCGGCGAGTTCACTGGCCAGGGCCTGCCCGAGCCCGTTGGTGCGAATCGCGGCGGGAAACCCCTCGATATAGCTGGCGAAGTTGCCCAACTCCGCCGGCTTGGCGGCCAGGGCTTCGATCGCCATCAGGGCGTGGCTGGCACGTTGTTGCTCCAAGGAGCGGGGCCCAGTGGCGCTCATTTTTTGGCCTCCTTTCCGATTAGATGGGTCGCGCACCAGCCCATGCCGACGGTGGCGTTACCGCCGACTTGCAGGTAGGGCTTGGCGAAGAGCGATTCAAAGTCCTGCAACTCCGTGCCGGTCTTTCGGTTGGCAATCAGCGCGTAGAAGAAACTGTCGGGCGGCAGGGTTTCCTCATACCAGAGATTGGTGCTGGTCTTTTTTTCTTCGTCAAGGCGGTTGCGGGCATTGACGGGCAGGCTGTTCTGAGCGAACCAACTGAAGTCTTCGTCACTAAGGATCGTCAGCTTGCTTTCGAGCGAAGCAGCCGTCGCCTGATGGGCAGGGCCGTCGGGCAGCAACTTCTTCAATGCCTCGCCCCAACCTTTCGCTTCACCAAGATGGTCAAACATGCGCTCTTCGAGAATCAACTGCGACGCACCTCGGCCCAGAAACTTTCCCGGTTCAACTTTCACCGTATCAGGTAGCCGTGAGATTTCCCCTGCGAGTCCGCTGCGATCGAGGTCGCGGCGGAGGCGTTCG
>DAIQNO010000380.1:0-2222 GCA_036788355.1 Opitutales bacterium
GACCCGCTTCGATCAGGCGCTTTTCTTTAACCTTGTTAGCCTGTTTACCCACGCGCTGGCGCATGTAGTAGAGGCGGGCCTTCATCGTGATCGACTCACGATCGATCTCGACCTTCTCGATGTTGGGGGAATGCACCGGGAAAATCCGTTCCACCCCCTCGCCGAGAGCGACCCGACGCACCGTGAAGGTCTCGTTGATGCCGCCACCACGCCGGGCGATCACGATACCCGCAAAAATCTGGATCCGCTCCTTATTACCCTCACGCACGCGGACGTGAACCTTGACGCCGTCACCAACCTTGAAGGTATCGCGACCGGGCTGGAGTTGTGGGGCAGTGATTTCGCGAAGGACGGCTAACATGGCTCAAAATGGTAGAAAGGTGATCGGGTCTGAGCAATAACTGAGAAAAAAATTACCTAACCTGGCGGCTGAGTGCTTCGGTTGAAACGGGAAGACGGCAGAGGGGTGAGGGAAAAAAGTGATCGGGATGGGAAACTTTCAGAGAGGATTGTCGAGAAGGTCTGGTCGGCGGTGGCGGGTCTTTTCCCGCCGCTGCCCTTGGCGCCAACGCTCGATGGCCGCGTGGTCACCGGAAGTCAGAACTGAGGGCACCGTCTGGCCGAGGAACTCAGCCGGGCGAGTGTATTGCGGGAAACCAAGAAAAGAATCCGAAAAACTATCCTGCGTCAAGGACTTTTCTTCACCTAAAACGCCGGGAACGTAACGAGCGACCGCATCGACCACCACCATAGCCGCCAAGGTGCCGTTGGTCAGGACATAATCGCCGATCGAAACCTCCCGGTCGATGCAGGTTTGGCGCACCCGCTCGTCAATGCCCTCATAATGGCCCGAGACCAGCACCAGGTGCCGCTCCTGGCTCAACTTTCGGGCCAGGGTGGTGCTGAGGGGCTCGCCATCCGGGGCCAGATAGATGACCACGGCCTCCGGTGAGCGCAGGGCCTCGATGGCCGCGTAGAGCGGCTCCGGACGCAGGAGCATCCCCGCCCCGCCCCCAAAAGGGCGATCATCGACCACCTGATGCTTTCCCAGCCCCCAAGCCCGCAAGTCGTGGCAGGCCACTTCCAGAAGACCCTGCTTCTGCGCCCGACCCAGCATCGACTCCCCGAAATACCCGACCGCCATCGCCGGGAACAACGTGATTAAATCGATCTTCATCTCGCAAAACGTCGCTCTACCCTAACCCGACGCAACCTTTTTTCGTGCAATCGCCACCACCGGTCCACTAATCTCACTCGCTTATGTCGGAGACTGACGTCAGCGAAAAAACCAACTTTATTCGGGAAAAGGTCAAGCGCGACCTCGCTGAGGGATTACCACCCGCCCAACTGCAGACCCGCTTTCCACCAGAGCCCAACGGCTACCTGCACATCGGCCACGCCAAAGCAATCTGCCTGAGCTTCGGCCTGGCCGCAGAGTTTGGCGGACGTTGCAACCTCCGCTTTGACGACACCAACCCGGAGAACGAAGACACCACCTTCGTCGAGGGCATCCGCGAGGACATCCGCTGGCTCGGTTGGCAATGGGACGCAGAGCACTTCGCCAGTGATTACTTTGAGCAGCTCTACACCTGGGCGGTGCAGTTGATCCGCCAAGGCGACGCCTACGTCTGCGAGCTTTCCGCCGAAGAGACAAAATTATATCGTGGTGATTCGGCCGGGGTCGGGCGCAACAGCCCCTGGCGGGAGCGCCCGGTCGAAGAGAGCCTCCGCCGCTTTCAGGAAATGCGGGCTGGAGAGCACCCCGACGGTTCCATGACCCTGCGGGCCAAGATCGACATGGCCAGCCCCAACCTGAACCTCCGAGACCCTGTCATGTATCGGATTAAGCACTGCGACCATCACCGCACCGGCAATGCCTGGCACATTTACCCGAGCTACGACTTCGCCCACGGCCAGAGCGACTCTTTGGAGCGCGTCACCCACTCCCTCTGCTCCCTGGAGTTTGAGGCCCATCGCCCGCTCTACGACTGGTTTATCCAACGCCTCGGGATTTTTCCGTCCCAACAGACGGAGTTTGCCCGCCTCAGCCTGACCTACACCGTGATGAGCAAGCGCAAGCTGCGCCAGCTTGTTGAAACTAAGCGCGTCAACGATTGGGACGACCCGCGGATGCCCACGTTGCGCGGGCTGCGCCGCCGCGGCGTGCCGCCCGCCGCCATCCGCCTGCTGATGGAAACCATCGGACTGACCCGCTACAATGC
>DAIQNO010000381.1:0-2215 GCA_036788355.1 Opitutales bacterium
CAAACCCCGATTGCAATAACAACACGTCCCCCTGGGAACGCCGACGTCCTCGTCGGCATCCCCTCTCGAGAAAGACTGGCGGGGGCGCCGGTGCTCCCAGCGTGCAGTTTTCATCACACTACGGGCCCTTACGGCCATTGCTATTCCCTTGACTTTTGGTGGCGGTTGGATGGGCTTAGCGGTTTTTCCGATGGCATTGATTGTCCAGAAATACGGCGGCACGTCCGTGCAAGACCCCGAGCGCATCCGCAAGGTGGCCGAACGGGTAAAGCGGACGGTAGAAGCCGGGCACCAGCTGGTCGTGGTAGTTTCCGCGCGCGGCGGGGTGACCAACGAGATGGACATGCTGCTGTCCGTCGGTGAGCAGGAGACGATTGCCCTGACCGCCATCGCCCTGCACGCCCTCGGCCAGCCCGCCGTCTCCCGAACTGGGCCGCAGGCCGGTTTTCGCACGGACTCCGTGCACACCAAGGCGCGGATTATCGAGATCACCGGCGGGGACATCCTCGCCCGCCTCGCCGAGGGCAAGGTGGTCATCGTGGCGGGCTTCCAAGGGCTCAGCCACACGGGGGAGATCGTGACCCTCGGGAGAGGTGGCAGTGACCTCTCAGCCATTGCGCTGGCGGCCGCCCTGAAAGCCCACGTCTGCCAGATTTACACCGACGTGGACGGCGTTTACACCGCCGACCCGCGCATCGTGCCTTCCGCCCGGAAGATCTCGGAAATCAGTTACGAAGAAATGTTGGAGCTGGCCAGTTTGGGCAGCAAGGTCATGCAAGCGCGAGCGGTCGAGTTCGCCCAAAAATTCAATGTCCCCTTTGAGGTCCGCAGCAGTATGAATGAAAACCCTGGAACGCTGGTCAAGGCCGAGGTGCCCTCGATGGAAGATGTCGTGGTCAGCGGGGTGGCTATCGATAAGAATCAGGCCCGCCTGACGGTTAGCGACATCCCGGATCAGCCGGGGGTTGCGGCTACGGTTTTTGCCGCCCTCGCGGAGGCCGCCATCACCGTCGATATGATCGTGCAAAATGTCGCACGCGGGGGCACCGCCAACCTGACCTTCACCGTGGGGCTGGATGACCTCCCGAAGGCCCAGGCGGTCGTCGGTCAGGCGATTTTACGCTACGGTGCAGGCTCCATCACCCACACCGGCAACATCGCCAAGCTCTCGGCGGTCGGTATCGGAATGCGGACCCACGCTGGGGTCGCCGCGAAGATGTTCTCACTGCTGGCCCAGGCCGGTATCAACATCCAGATGATTACGACCAGCGAGATCAAAATCTCTGTAGCCATCGACCTGGCCGATGCCAACCGCGGCGCCCAGATCATCCACGACGGCTTCGGCCTGGGTGATCCGCGCTAAAGAGCCAACTCCGTTTCGGTCAGCGCCGCCGCAGGGTGTTTCCCGTGCTGAGCACCGCGTAAGCGGCGAGGAACTTCCAGCGGCCGAGGCGCAGTTGCCAGGTCAGGGTCGATCCGACCAGACGCCGGGCGTCGGAGGTCAAGCCGGCCCTCAGGCAGGCGAGCGCGGTGGAGCGGACGTGGCGGCAGATCAGGCGGCGGCGCTCACCCTGCCTCGGAAGTCCGCCGGGGTAGTGTCCCGCCCGCTCCTGGGCGATCATCCGGGCAACGCCATCCACCGTCCGCCGCAACCCACTGCGCGACAGGGTTTCACTGGCCCCGTGGCGCCGATACGCGACCGTCGGCGGGCACTGTAACGTCGTAAAGCCGGGCTGGGTGCCCAGGCGCAGAGCCAGCTCGCTATCCTCCGCATTGACCCGCCCACCCTCGAAGCCACTGGCAGGCACGATCGCCCTCCGCACGACCAGGTTGCAACAGCCCACCGTGATCGCCTCGCGGCTGCTGGCGAAGTAATCGGGCCAGTGCCATAGCGTCGGCACTGAGGCTGACTCGCCCCCGACGGCCCGTTGCTTCAGAACTTCGGTCGAGGAGGGTGGCTCTCCGGAAAAATCCTGCATGCACCCGAGAAGGATGCTCGGCTGGTGCTGCCGCAAAACGGCGGCGTAAGTCTCCAGCGTCCAGGGGAACCAGAGGTCATCGCTATCCAGAAAAGCGATGTAATCCCCTTGGGCTTGGGCCAGGGCGGTGTTACGTGCCGGGCCGGGGCCAGCGTTGGCCTGTCGGAACAGGCGGACTTCAGGAAATTGCTCGGCCACCAGAGCCGCGCCGCCATCCGTCGAGCCGTCATCGACCA
>DAIQNO010000382.1:0-2210 GCA_036788355.1 Opitutales bacterium
TTGCAGGAGTTTTTACTGCGGGATTGGCGCGGGCTGATGTGGCACTTTCAGCACACGCCGAAGACGCCGTGGATGGTCTTACTCGGGTCGTGTCTGAACTTCGCGATTTTCGGGATCGTGGTGGGCACCATTCCGATGGGCTGGCAGCTCGCGATCGTGCCGCTGAAAATCATCCTGGGGGTCTATTTTTCCTGCCTCATTACGCTGCCGAGCCTCTACATTTTTTCCGCCCTGGGCGGGATCAACATCACCCCTGGGCAACTGTGCGCGCTGGTGCTGAGCATGGTCGGCGTGGTGGCGCTGCTCCTCACCGGATTAACGCCGGTGCTATGGATTTTTGGCCAATCGACCGATAGTCTGCTGTTCCTCGGGCCGCTCCACCTGGGTATCTGGACGGTGGCCCTGTATTTTGGCCTGCGCTCGATGAAACAGGCCCTCTCCTTTGCCAAGTCCGAGGGTCAGAGCAGTGGGGAGGTTCTGGGGCCGTGGGGCTTCGTGTTCCTCTTGGTGCTGATGCAGATGGGCACCAGTCTCCGCCCGTTGTTGAGTGAGGCGGCCACCTTTTTCCCTGCGGAAAAGATGTTCTTCCTCGACCACTGGTTTTCCGTTTTCCGTTGAGCTGCGAGGCGCTGTTGACGAGGTGGGTGCTGTTGACGAGGTGGCCGCTGCAGCGTCAAACCTAAGACTATGGAACCTGAGAAGAACATCGATACCGAGGCGGGTGGCGAGCCCGAGCCGAGGGAAAACCGCAGCGGCTGGCGGCAGGCGCTGTGTTGGGCGAGTTACGACTTTGCCAACAGCGGCTACTCGATGATCGTACTGGCGCTGGTTTTCCCGCGATTCTACCGGGCTTATTTTGCGGACGGCTTGAGCGAGGCCGAGCAGACCCGGTGGTTTGGGCTGACCGTGGCGGCGGCGGGGCTGCTGGTAGCCCTCACGGCACCCTTCCTGGGAACTCTGGGGACGCTCCTCGGCCACCGGAGGCAGCTGCTGGTGCGCTTTGCTGGGGTCAGTATGCTGGCGTGTGTGTCGCTGAGCTTGTTGTCGCGGGGAGATTGGTGGCTGGCCTCGATGATTCACGTCGTCGGGATGGCCTGCTACTACTCCAGCAACCTGTTTTACGACGCCCTCCTCGATCGCGTTTCCCACCGGGCCAATCGCAACCTGGTCAGCGCCCTGGGCAGTGCGCTGGGATACGTCGCCGGATTGCTGCTGATTTTCGTGATTATCTGGTTCAATACGGCGCCGTATCCCTTCGGGTTGCCGGATGCCGATGCCGCCAACCGGTGGCTCTTCGTGATTGCGGCAGTCTGGTGGGGCGTCTTCACGATCCCGCTGGCGGTGGGTTTACGCGACCCGGCGTGCGAGGTTGCCACCCCGCGGCCCCTTACTGAGCCTGCTCCAGCGCAGCGGCTCAGCGTCGCGGCGTTGCTCTCTAAAGGACAGCACCTAATCGGTGCTGCCAGGAGTCTCCTGCAACGGACTTGGGCGGAGGTGGTCAGCACCTTTCGGGATATTGTGGCCATCCCTTCGGTGCGGTATTTCTTGATTGCTTACCTTTTTTACATCGACGGGGTTAATACCATCACGATTTCCGCTGCCAACCTGGCGGAGGCGATGCAGTTTCCGTTTAGCGAAACGGTGATGGCCTTTTTGGTGGTGCAGGTCGTCGCGGTGCCGTGTTCCCTGCTCTTTGGCTGGCTGGCCAACCGCTTTGGGGCCCGCAACCTGCTGGTGGTGGCGATGGGCATCTACCTCATCACTACCCTCTACGGGGCCAACATCGGTCGAGAACCACTGGTCATCCTGGGGGCTAGTTTTTCGCCGATGCTGGGCCTGGCGGTGTTGATCGGGGCGGTGATCGGCGGCGTGCAGAGCCTGTCCCGCTCATTTTTTGCCAACCTGATCCCGCCAGAGAAAAGCACCGCGTTTTTCGGGTTTTACTCCATGATTGGCAAGAGTGCGGCCATCTTTGGCCCGCTGATCATCGCCGTCTGCGCGGGGCTTTTCAACGACCCTGCCGACCCCGTGGCCTCGACGCGCCTCGGCTTCGGCGCGGTTGGCATCCTCTTCGTTCTCGGCGCCTGGTTTTTGCTCAAGGTAAAGCCCGCAAGACCCTCTGCCGAGCCGCCCCCGGCACCGTAGGTGCCCCCAATCACCTCCGGTCTTTTTGATGCCTTTCCGCCTAAGGCGGGTGTAATTAAAACTGC
>DAIQNO010000383.1:0-2206 GCA_036788355.1 Opitutales bacterium
CAGATCACCCTTCACCTAAAGCTGCACGACAGCCACCTGCTGAGCCGCTACGTCGGGCTGACCAAGGTGCACCCGAAGCTCGGCAAGCTGGGCACGACGGGTTTCCGGAAGGCGCGGGCGGCGGCAGAGCGGGCCACGCTGGACTTTGCCGCGCACCTGCTGCGGCTCCAGGCGGAGCGCGACGGTCAGCCCGGCCACGCTTTCGGCCCCGATCAGCCGATCCAGCGGCAGTTCGAGGCAGCGTTCCCCTTTCGCGAAACCCCCGACCAGGCCCAGGCCATTACCGATACCAAGGCCGACATGGAGCGCACCCGCCCGATGGATCGGCTGCTCTGCGGTGACGTCGGCTTTGGGAAGACGGAGGTGGCCCTCCGGGCGGCCCTCAAGGCGGCCCTGGAGGGCAAGCAGGTGGCGGTGTTGGTGCCGACCACCATCCTCTGCCAGCAACACTTTAACACCTTCCGCGAGCGCCTGGCCGATACGCCGGTGGTGGTCGAGATGCTCAGCCGGTTCCGCTCGGATAAGCAAAAGGCGGAAATCCTGCGCCAACTCCAACGCGGCCAGATCGACATCATCATCGGCACCCACGCCTTGTTGTCTAACAGCCTGGCGTTCAAAGACTTGGGGTTGCTGGTGATCGACGAGGAACACCGCTTTGGCGTGCAGCAGAAGGAGCGCATCAAGGAACTCCGGGCCAACGTGGACGTGCTGGCGATGTCCGCGACCCCCATTCCGCGCACCCTCTACGGGGCCCTGGTGGGCGTCCGCGACCTCAGCGTGATCGAGACGCCACCGCGAGACCGCCTGCCGATCCAGACCATCGTCAAGGGCTACGACCCGGCGGTGGTGAAGCACGCCATCACCGCCGAGTTGGAGCGCGGGGGGCAGGTGTTTTACCTCCACAACCGCGTCCAGACGATCGAGACGGTGGCGCTGCGGCTGGCGGAGATGGTGCCGTCGGCCCGGATCGGCATCGGCCACGGTAAGATGGACGAGGGCGAGCTGGAGCAGGTGATGACGGACTTTGTAGCCGGAGTTTACGATGTCCTGGTCTGCACGACGATCATCGAGACGGGGCTCGACATCCCGAATTGCAACACGTTGATCATCGAGAGTGCCGACCGCTACGGCCTCGGCCAGCTCTACCAGCTCCGCGGGCGCGTTGGACGCTTCAACCGCCAAGCCTACGCCTACCTGCTGTTGCCGCGGGGCGCTCAGATGCGTGATACGGCCCGGGAGCGTCTTGGTGCCATCCGCCACTACAACCAACTCGGGGCGGGCTACCGCGTGGCGATGCGCGACCTGGAGCTGCGTGGCGCGGGAAATCTCCTCGGGGCCGAGCAAAGCGGCCACATCGCTGGGGTGGGCTTCGACTTGTATTGCCAGCTCCTGCGCCAGAGCATCGCCCGCCTGAAGGGGGAGGCTTCTGCCGAGCTGGTCCGCGCGACCGTCCGCCTGGACTTCATTGTGCAAGGCCAGGCGGAAACGGAAATTGAGGAAGGGGCGCGGGGCAGCTTTAATGCCGCCTTCAGCGCCCTCCAGGACGCCCCGGAAAAGGCCGCCAAGGTGCTGACGGCCTACGTCCCGGCCTCCTACCTCGCCGAGCCGCGGCTGCGGATCGAGGTTTACCGACGACTGGCCCGCTGCGGCTCGCCAGAAGACGTTCAGGCGGAGGCTCAGGCCATCGCCGACCGCTTTGGCCCGCCGCCGCCGTCCGTGGAGGCCCTCATCCTGCTCACCCATGTCCGCACCGCTGCCGAGCACGCCCGCATCGTCGAAGTGTCCACCCAAGGCGAGCGGCTCAAGTGCCAGCGCACCGACGGCACCCTGGTGCAAGTCGCCGGGCGCTTCCCCCGCCTTAACCGCCAACAACCCCTCGCCAAACTCAAGGAAATCATCACCTTCCTCCAACGCCACCAGCCCAATAAGGCACCTGGTGCCACAGCGGGCGTCGCGGCAGAGACGCCCGGAATCCCGATTGGCGAGTCCCCTTCTGGAAGCAGGCGGGTAACGCGAAACTTGCCCCCAGGAAAAGAACTGGGGGTCTCGGACGACACGGCAGTTTCGAAAGCCACTAGAATTCTGCGATCTAAGTCCGCCGCTGAATCCCAGCCCCAACGGGGCAAGAGGTGACAGCCCTGGGTGCAGCGAAGCGCAACCCTGGGAAAACGGGTCGTGAAACCACCAAAGTCCTGAAAGGACGACA
>DAIQNO010000384.1:0-2201 GCA_036788355.1 Opitutales bacterium
TCGGCGAAATGCCGAGGGTCTCCAGGGCGTCCAGCTCTTCGTTGGCCTTCATGCTGCCGATGGTGGCCGCGTAGGCCGCGCCGGTGCGCCCGCAGAGGATGATCGAGGTGATGACCGCGCCCATTTCGCGGGTCATGGACAGGCCGACGAGGTCGGCGATGAAGATGCTCGCGCCGAGGGCTTCGAGTTGGAGGGCGCCGACGAAGGCAAAGATCAAGCCCACCAGGAAGCTCAGCAGGGCGACGATCGGCAGGGCGTCCACGCCAGCCTGCTGCACGAGCAGCCAGAAGTCCTGGGGGCGGAAGCTGATGCCTTTCCGGAGGGCACTGATGCAGGCCAAGGTTGCGGTGCCGATGAAGCACCAGAGGCAGCTCAGCTCGCGACTCCACGCCAGAACAGTGTTGCCAAGGAAAGTGAAGAAGTTGAATCCCGCCGGGGCGCGTTGGGCGTCCACCGACTCGGGCACCGCCTGGGCCAGTTCGAGGAGTCCCTGCACCGCCGTGGGCATCCGGGTGGTATCGAGGGTGATTCCGGCGGCTTCGGCCCGCTCCCAAAGACTGTAGAGAAAGACCATCAAGCCGGTGTCCCAAGCGCCCGCTGCGGGAGCCTCACAGACCAGGCGTTGCGGCTGAAGGATTTCAATCTCGTGCCAGATTTCGCGCAGGGCTGGCCGAGGGCTGTTGAGTCGCCAGTCGCCGGAAAATTGGACTGAAACCTGACCCCATGGGTCGGCTACGACCGCGACGCGGGCAGCTTCCGACGCCTCATCGAGGCCCGCCTGGGTCTGGCCAGCGGCCTCAGGCGGCCTCGCCAGAGGCCTGGGGGTCTTGCGGCGGGGGGGTGAGGACGCAGTAGGCATGGACGACAACAGTGCCGCTGAACAATCCGCGAAAGACAAGACAGAAGGGTGCTTTGAGGGGCCCTTGTTTCTACGCGGGCTTGGGGGTCGGCCTAAAACGGGCCGGTGGCGGAGTGCGGGTCACGCCTGGAGTCGGGCGTGACCGGTGACTTCGCCGGGTTAGCGGCTGTGGGAGCCGCCGGGCAGGATGGCGGCCTTGGTTTCCTTGAAGGGAGTCCAGTCCGGTAGATACTTGTGCCAGACCAGGGTCTCGTCGGTGATGCGGCCCACGGAGACCATCGCAGGGATGTCCTCGACCGGGAACGGCCCGGCTTTCGCTTCGTTTTCCTCGATCCAGATGTTCATCTCGGTCAGCGGGGTTAGGCCGTTGGAAGTGGCGGATGATAGTCGATTCAGCGCCTGGATGGTGCGGAGGTTGCAGTCCCTAAACCAAGGAGCCTTCCAGTGGTTGATCGGGTCTGTTAAAATCGGCCTATCCGACCGGGTCAACGCTTTTGCGCATCGCGTAAGCACCTCCAGTGCCCGTCCTCGGAGATTGAGAGGGGGTGGGGTGGGCTGTTGCCGCAAGGTGGGTCGGTTGGGGGTTGCCGAGAAGCGGAATGCGGACTTAACTGATGACATGGCTGAGGAAGGGATGGGCGATGGGGAAGAGTCTCAAGAGCCACGGCTCGGGCCAACTGATCCTGAGGTGACGGGCGGGGACTCCGGGGGCGAAGTGCTGGATGCTAGCGGACAGGTGATGGATACTGGCAGCGAGGACGGCGTCAGTGAGGATGCCGAGACGATACCGGAGGAGTATCGTCAGGTGCCCAAGGTGCCCATTCCCGTCGAGCTATACAGTGAGGAGACCGGGCTGCCGTTCACCCACAGCCTCGTCCGTGGCGACTTGCTCGATGGGGATACCCCTTACTACGTCCAGAAGGTCTATTGTCGCGGCGAGGTGATCCGGGAGATGGCGCTGACCATCCCCGAGATGATGGAAGTGAACGACGGGATGTCGGAACATTCCCGTCAGCGGCTGGAAACGGTCATCACCGAGCGCCTGGACCTGGAGGCGCGCTATGAGCGGCTGCTTGGGGAGGGAACGCCACCGAGTTTTGACCACTGGACGGGCCGCTGCGCGTTTTTTGGCCATGCCCGGGAGGATTGTGAGGAGTATTCCGTCTCGGCCTTTTGCCTCGGCGGGCACCTGCTGTTTCTGCCGAATTCCCCGATGATGTGCAGTGGTGCTTTCGACGAGCTGATCCAGAGCATCCTGTCACCCGAAACGCGACGGTTGTTCGACGACTTCGTCGATGATAATTTTCCGTCCCCGCCCAAGTTAGAAGACCTCCCGTGGCGT
>DAIQNO010000385.1:0-2197 GCA_036788355.1 Opitutales bacterium
GATGATGAGGCCGAACATCGTGACGAGGATGGCGGAGAAGAGGAGGCGGAGGGCGAGCATGATTGAGTTAGTAGAGCCAGTAAGCTGGTAGAGCGGAGGCGGTATGGAGACTGCGTCTAGGCAAGCCAGCCGATGCGCGGGTGCAACTATGGCGTGAGGTTGACGGCCAAGGCAGTCGAGCCCGGTCAGGATGCCGGACGCTCTATTCGCGCAATTGCTGACGTGCCGCCCTCAGCACCGCGCTATTTGCGGTGAACATGCGTATGCCGGGAACGGTGGCGAAGTCGCCATCGTCGGTGAGAATGCCGGTTATCTTGGCGTTTTTAAGGGCGAGGGCCAGAAACAGGTCGTAGCCATCGAGCGCGGCCTCTTTTTGAAGCGCCCCCGCTTCCGCGATCGCGGAGGGAGACAGGACAACGTCAGCCAAGGGTGAACCGAGCGCCTCGATTTCCGCCCAGGAATCGGCGATGGCCTGCACCACGCGTGCGCGCTCAGTGGCGTCGTTGTGACGGTAGGCCTTGGGGTTGTTTGCGTCGGGCGAGCCGTAATATTTGGCCATCTCGAACTCGGTGCGTTCGATGTGATGGGCGAGTTCCGGCCAGGTCAGAGGTGACCAGTGGAGCAGTGCTCCGGCGACTTTCGCCCGTTTGAGAAAATTGGGGTAAGCCGAGAGCTGGTAGGGTTTGGGCTTTTTCTCCTCGGGTAATTCCGGGGCGAAAGCGTAGGCGGTCCACCACCAGACGTTGGTATCAACCAAGAAGGCCTCGCCAGCGGCGGGGCGGTGTCGGGCGATATCGACGATCTCCGCCCGGACTGTGATGTTGACGGCCACCGGGGGCGATCAAACCAGTTCAGACTGCTCGGCCTGCACGCGCTCCAAGGTTTCGCGGTATTTGGGGTCGGCGTAAAAGCGTTCCGCCTGCTCAATGGAACGTTCGAGGGGGCGGGTGGCGGCGGCGGGCACGTTGGCGAAGAGCAGCTTGGTCTTCAGCTGTTCGCGCGAGTAGTTGCGGAGGAGCTGCCCCACCGCCGTGTTGAAAAACGCGGAGACGAAGGTGGTGGTGCCTTCGAAATTCAGTTTCACGACTTCGCCGGCGTCGAGCATGCCGCGATAATGATCATGCAGCTTTTGGCCGTCCTCGCGGGTCATGCAGACAGGGCCGACGATGGTTTTAACGGAGAGCTCAATCATGGAAACGGGGAGTCAAACTAAAAGGGGTGAAAGCTAGCACGAGCCAAGCCAAGGGTATAATAACTGGGGGTGCTGCGGAGTCGAATCGTGATCATGGTGCCTTCGAAGTTATCGGCACAGGCTGCATAGTCCGTATGGTCTTTTCGCAAAGTGGCACGGCTTTCGTGGCTATAAATCTCCATGCTACCCTGAGAGGCGAACACAAATTCGCGCAGGGTATGCAGACCCAGACCGCCGCTGATCTCGCCCGGGCGAGTGGAATGACCCCGACCGAAAGCCCATTCGAGGCAGAGCGCGCCGTCCTGCCACAGCCCTTCCTGGGTGTTGCCTTTGAAGCGCCGCACATTGGCGGGGATGCCGATGCCAAAATCGACCAAGGTGAGCGACAGGATGCCGAGTTGGGGAAACAACTGGCCGCACCCATGCACGCCGACGGCGGAGCCGGAGTGCTCGAAGGCATTGACGTAGATCTCGCCCACGGTGCCGACGACCTCCGAAACGAGGTCGGGGCTAGCCGAGATCCAACCGCGTCCGAGCCAGCTGTGGCGGGCGTAGGCATCGAAGGCGGCGGGATCTGCAGCGGGGTGGGCGAAGTAAGGAACGGCGGTGCCCTGCCAAGGGCCCTGCGGACCGCCGAAGGCCTGCATGAAACCGTTTTGGGCGAGGCAGGCCCAGATGGCGGGTTTGAGTGTGCCCCAGAGAAAAAGGGCGGTGCCGCCGCGATGCTCGATCAGGCGCACGAGGCCGCCGAGAAAGGCCACGGCCTGCGGGCGCAGGAAATCGCAGCGGCTGAAATCGAAGGTGACGTCGGTGCCGCCGCCGTAACGCCGCCAGAGGTCGAAGAGCAGGCCGCAGTCGGCGGAGCGGGCGCTGAGGGTGGGGACGTGGCAGATCTCCATTAGCGCTCAGCCGGTGGCTACGAGCTCGGGCGCGGTGTCGGCGGCGGGTTCGCCCCAGATGCGGGCGAGGGTGGCTTGGATTTTTTGCTCGAAGCGGGTGATCAGT
>DAIQNO010000386.1:0-2195 GCA_036788355.1 Opitutales bacterium
CCGTCTCACCTGGCGCTTCATCAATCGCGACCCCATCGGAGAATCCGGCGGCTGCGTGCTACCTGCCTTGCCCGCAAGGCCGACCGACTCGGGCCCGGCACCATCATCCGCAGTGTCGGCCAACGGGCTGCGAGGCGCGGCGTCGGGCTAGTTGCCTAGGCTGGGAGCCACCAGCCGGTGGCCGCTGAGGTCTCGCCACCGAGAGGGAGCCCCGGCGATCAGCGGCGCTTTTAGCGTAAATTGGGGATTTCCGGGCTTGACGTCGCCTCAACCCGACGAATACCGGAGTTTGATTTAGAAAATAAGTGTTTTCGATGAACTTTTTACTAAGGTTTTAGGTCTATTGAGCCTATTAAGTCTGGCCCCGCACGCTGGCTTGTTCGGGTTGACGGGCCACGGCATGACGGTGATTACCAGCACCGTCATCGACCAAAACCAGCTGATCACTCCAGCAGGGGATGTTTTTTCGATCACGGGGCCAAACTCTGCGTTCCTGACACCGACGACGATCACGCCGCAGTTTGTGCGATCGTTGACTGACTCGGCTTCAGCCCGGCAGTGGGACACGGAACAGATTGGTTTGGGTAGCCCTGGGGGGGAGCGTTACGTCGTGGAGGGTCGGATCGGCAATCGAGCCTTAGGCGGCGACCAAGAGGCTGCGCTTTTTACGGTTTCCGGGGTCACGATGACGACGGCCTACGCCGGAAATACCACCCCTTCCCAGACCACGACGCAATTTTGGGAACTCCCAATTTGCGATCACCTCCGGCGTGGAGAGGTTGTTTCAGGTTTCCTACGTGGGTGGGGCTACCAGGGAGGTTTCCTATCAGTATTTTACCGATAATACCTACACCACCAGCCTTGTTAGTGCCCTTAGTTACACTGTGCCCAGTAACTTTGAGATCACCGATATTCTGTTGCGGGTCAACGTGGCTCCCTTGCCGGCCACCAATGCCACCGCGCGCAGCACTGCGATCAACAACCTGCAGATCAGCCGCAATGGAGCCGGATTTGAAGACATGAACCGGACTATTGGCAGCGTGACCTCTAACTCCATCGTGGCTTCGGCCACAGGCGGAGGTAACGGCGAGCGGGAGTTCGCGGTGTGGACCGGGGCCCTGGTTGATGGTGAGGACTTTGTCATCCGCGGTGGCGTCACCTACACTTGGAGTGGTTCAGCTATCCCCGGTGGCAGTAGTCTGGCCTTTCAGTTCAAGTTTGGGGACGAACTGAGCTTTATCGCGGTTCCTGAGCCGCATTCCGCTGGGCTAGTCCTAATGCTGGGGCTCGGAGGTCTCGTCGCGGTGGCTCGCCGCCGGTAGGCGAGAGGGCTGGTTTCCTTGGGATTCATCGAGAATTCACCGAGGTCACTTTTCACCCGCCGCTCGGTATCAACTGGCGGCGGAGGGCGCTGGCGAGGGCGCGAAAGGAGATCGGCTTGGCGACAAAGTCGGTCATTCCGGCCTCGAAACAGCCGGATTCTTGCCCCGGCAGGACATGGGCCGTGACGGCGATGATGGGCACCTTCCGCAGAGCGGGGCCAACCTCGCCCTGACGGATGGCGCGGGTGGCCTCGTAGCCATCCATGCCGGGCATCTGGCAGTCCATCAAGATGATGTCAACGGGTTCCTCGCGGAGTCTCTCCAGCACCTCGTAGCCGTCGCGAGCGACCCGTGCGGTCTGGCCGAGCCGGTCGAGGTAACGGAGGATCACTTCGAGGTTGATGTAGGAATCTTCCGCCACCAGCACCCGGAAGGGCGGCAAGGGCTCCACGCGGTCTCTCTCAAAAGGCATCGAAGAGCCGGTGCCGACGGGCAGTTCCACGGTATCCCGAGGCTGCCCGGAAAGCACCTCCAGGATTGTCTGGACGAGCAACTCCGGCAGCAGCGGCTTAAACAGCATCCGCAGTCGGTCCTCTGGCGGCCGCTGGCGGCGGGTCGGCATCTTCAGCACGCTGTGCACCTCGATGACCGGGGTGCCGGCCACCAGGCCGTCCATCCAAGCCGACAGGCACTCTCCAGCATCGAAATCAGCCACCAGAAGGTCAATCACCGGCGCGTGCCAAGCCAGGCCATGGCCAGACCCGTTTTGAGCCGACCGCGGGTCAACACCGGGATTATCGGTGCCCTCGCCGCCCGCTAAAGCTCCGGAAGTGCCCTCGCGGTCGCCCAGGGCGGAACAGTCGAAAACTTGAG
>DAIQNO010000387.1:0-2179 GCA_036788355.1 Opitutales bacterium
GTGAGTCGTTCGTCGAAAAAGCGAAGAAGTTCTTCCGCTAGGCCGGAGAGCTGAAACCTGAAAACCTGACTAAACCCCATCGCCGCCCTTTGGCACGGGCTTCCCACCTTTCCACCGGTTTTCACCCAATGTCCTACCCGATCATCATACTTGGCTCCGGCCGTGGCAGCAATGCGGAAGCCCTCCTCAAGGCCGAGAAGGCGAAGCTGCTTGGCTCGGCAACGATCGCCGCCATTGTCAGCGATGTGGAGGGAGCGGGGATCCTTGAGCTGGGGCAGAAATATGCCGTGCCCGCGATCTATGTCGATCCCGGCAGGCCCGGGGCTCGCCTCAGCGAGGCTGCCGAGGCAGCCTATGTTGAGCGGATCGGGGCCTTTTCGCCCAAGTTGATCGTGCTGGCCGGGTTCATGCGGATTCTCCGGGAACCCTTCATCCGGGCCTTCGGTGGTGCCGTGATCAACCTGCACCCGAGCCTCCTTCCGAGTTTCAAAGGGGCCCATGCCATCGCCGATGCCTACCACTTCGGCGTCAAAGTCACCGGCTGTACGGTGCACTGGGTGACGGCGGCGCTTGATGCCGGCCCCATTATCGACCAAAAGGAAGTGCGTATCGAAGATTCGGATACACTCGAGCTACTTGAAAAGAAGGTCCACATCGCCGAGCATAGCCTCCTGCCCGACGTGGTCGCGCGCTTGAGCAAGGGCAAGCTCCCGCACCCGGGGTGACGGCGTCTGCTCTGGGTTTTTCCCGAGCTTTGCTCTGGGAGGCTTCGGCGTGAGGCATTTGGTGGGCGACTGGTCTTTCTCCCGGAAGGGTCAACGACTCGACTCGTGCTGGAGGACGATGCGGTAGCGGGCCTGTCCGCTCTTCAGGTGGGTGAGGGCCTCGTTGACTTGATTGAACGGGAAGGTCTCTACAACTGGCTCGATCTGATGCAGGGCGGCGAAGCCGAGCATCGTTGCAATCGTGGCAGGACTGCCTACGGGAGAGCCGGAGATTTCGCGCTGGGCACCGATGAGGGAGAAGACGCCGATCTGGATGGGCTCCAGTGCGGCTCCGAGGAAATGGAGGCGGCCCTTGGGGCGAAGGGTCTCAAGGTAGGCGCCCCAGTCGAGGGCGACGTTGACGGTGGAGAGGATCAGGTCAAAGCGGCCGACAGCGGCCCGAAGGGCTGCGGGGTCGCGGGAGTCGAGAGTATCGTGGGCGCCGAGCTGAAGGGCCTCCGCGTGCTTGGCAGGGCTTGAGCTGAAGGCCGTGACGTGGCAGCCCCATGCTTTAAGAAAAGCGAGGGCGAGGTGGCCGAGCCCGCCGATGCCGATCACTGCGACGCGGGCGGTCGGCTGGATGCGGTATTGGACCAGCGGGTTGAAGACGGTGATGCCGCCGCAGAAGAGGGGCCCGGCGGTGGCGGGGTTGATGCCCTCCGGCAGGGGGATCACGCTGGTGGCCCGGGCGCGGACTTTATCGGCAAAGCCCCCGTGGCGGCCGACGATCGTGCCTGATGCGCCGGCGCAGAGGTTGTGATCGCCCCCGAGGCAGCTGGGGCAGGTCTCGCAGTAGCCCGCGTGCCAGCCGAGTCCGACGCGCTGGCCGATTCGCAGGTGGGTGACCTGCGCACCCAGGGCGGCGATGGTCCCCGAGACTTCATGGCCGGGCACGAAGGGGTAGGTGGTCATGCCCCAGTCGTTGTTCAGCATACTCAGGTCGCTGTGGCAGATGCCGCAGCTTTCGACCTGGATCTCGACTTCGCCGGGACCAAGGGGGCCGGGATCGTAGGAGAAGGGCTCGAGGGGAGCTCCGGGAGCGTGGGCGGCGTAGGCGTGAATCATACGTCCGGTCTATAGCGGTCCCAAGGCCATGGCAAGCCCGCGGCGAGAAAGAACCGGAAAGCGGTGTGAGTGCATTAAACCCCGGCTTCGATCTGAAGGAAATGAAGGTTCATGCGCGGTTCCAAACGATCCGCAGCCGAGGTCGCGCGGAGACCGCAGGATGACCTCCGCGAGTCCAGGCGGAGCTGGACCCTCCCTCTGGCGGTCCGGGAATGAAAGCATCGATCCCCAAAAATTAACGTTCATTCACGTAAATTAACGGTTCCAAACGATCCGCAGCCGAGGTCGTCCGCTACAAAAATCCCCTCGGATTTTGGCTCGTCATGTCGGCCACTGCAGGCAGAGTCGTC
>DAIQNO010000388.1:0-2178 GCA_036788355.1 Opitutales bacterium
CAGTTCTTTGGGGTCAGTTCTTTGGGGTCAGTTCTTTGGGGTCATCTTTGGGGTCAGTAGTATCAGAGTGAAACAAGGTGTTTTTTTGATTTTTTCTGTAGGCTGGATTTGGGCGCGGGGATGCTTGCCAGATCGGGGGTTTCGATTTGGCCGGGCTGGTTCCGGACCTTGGTGGATGTCGGTTTTCGGGACGGTTTGGTGGAGACGGTGGGCGGGTGGTGGCAGGCACCGGTTGGCGGTTTGGTTTTCAACTCCCGCTTGCGCCCCTTTTGCCTGGCGGACTGGTGTGACGCGCCCTCGACTTTTTGCCGGGGCGGAGTATCTTTGAGCCATGGTCCGATCCCGGGAAGGAGTATCCCCGGAGTCGGATCGGGGGCGTCCGGCGTCTTGGCTTACTGACCCAAGCCGTCGCGTCCCACCGCCTTGCGGTGGTGTTGGCGCGGCATCCTCGCATGAGCCATCCGGTCGCCCCGTCTCCGTTTTTTTCAATCCCGTTTGTGCTTCATTTCCTTTGGGGTCGCTTGGTTGGTGGGAAGGGTTTCATGGGCGTGCGGGCAGGTCGATGCCGTGGAGTTCCAGCATGACTTTGCGCCAGAAGCCGAGGGGGTGGGCTTCCTCAAGCATGAGGTCGAGACCGCCGCCAACCGTTCGCCATTTGCACTGGAGGACTTGCCAGGTGGTATGGGCGGAGGTGGCGATTTGCTCGGGTGTGGCGTGGCGCGTGCGCCCTTCGGGGCCGAGGTAGGGCACTTCGTTTTTGACCAGGCTGCTGACGAGCCTGAGGTGGTGGCGGGCGGCGGCGAAGATGCCATGGCGGCCTTCGGCGTTCCAACGGGTGATGCGGTCCTTGAGTTCGGGCGGGCCGTAGAGGTGGATTTTCTGGGCGCTCTGGACGGTCCAGTCCTTGAGGATGCGGTTGCAGCGCGGGGAGGCGTGGCCTTGGACGGCGGGTGAGTCGGGGCCGCCGCTCTGGAGGGTGCGCGGCACGATGCCGGCATAGGCGCAGAGGGAGTCCAACTTGCCGAGGTGTTCGGGATTTCCGAGTTCTCCGGCGAGGCCCGCGGCAAGAACGAAGCCGATGCCGGGTATGCTGGTGAGCATGACGTATGGGGTGGTGGCGAGGGTCAGCGCGGCGTCGGTGCGCAGTTCCATGGCGTTGCGCCGGAGGCATTGATAGAGATCGACAGTGGCGGCGAGGGTCCGCTGCAGGGTGGCGACACGATGGGGCGCGGGCGGCAGGGCCTCCCGGGCCAACAGGATGATGCGGGCGGCGGTTTCGTCGGGTTCATGGACGCGGTGGCGGCGGAGCAGGTTGGCGAGGCTGGCGGGTCTTCGACGGGCGATTTCAGGGGCGCTGAAACGCTCTTTCATCAGTTCGAGAGAGGCGTCGGTGAAGGGTGTCAGTGCGCTTTTGGAGCCGTTGAGGAAGCATGGAAAAAGCTGGTCGGCCAGAGCGTGGATACGGTTGGAGGCGGCGGTTTGCTGGCGCACGAGGGCGCGACGGCAACGGGTGATCTCGCGCAGATGGTGATAGGCGGCGCTCTTCGCAGTCGTGTCGCCGGTGATGCGGGCGCGGCGCGAAAGCAGGGTTTTGGCGATGCCGAGCAGGTCGAGGGTGTCGGTGCTGGCGAGGAGGTTTTCGCGGTTTTCCTTTGCCTCGTAGGCGTTGACTCTTACGACGAGGTAGCCTTTCGAGCGGAGAGCTTCGGTGAAGTTGGCGACGTAGGCGGCTTCGTCCTCGCCGCCGAGGAATATCTGATTTTTGGGAATCTTGCGGCGGCGTGCGGTGGCGGAGATCTCCTTGATGAGGTGGTCGATGCCCTCGGCGTTGTTTTCCACCGGAAACGGTGCTTTGAGCACGTCGCCCTGGCCGTCGCAGATGAGGGCGAGGTGTTTGCGTTTGGCATAATCAAGTGCGACGCAGAGGACTTTGCGGGAGTCTCCGGCGCGCTCGAAGACGGTCCGAACGAGGGCATTCTGGTTTCGATAGACGGATCGGGTTTTGCGTAATGATGTCTTCATGGCCCCGTGAAGATACCATGATAGGCACCTCCAAATCATCCGCCGAAGCAGTCGGTCGAGCTAGAGCCTTTCAGGCTCGCCCGCCTGCTTCGGACGACTTGGAAATGGTACCAGTCCTTGGATTTCAATAAAATGCCTCTTCGAAGTAAGTCCTCG
>DAIQNO010000389.1:0-2173 GCA_036788355.1 Opitutales bacterium
GCGGTCCCTGGAAGCGCCTTCGCCTCGTTGCCACCGCCAATCAGATCGGTGTTCGGGAAAGCCGTCGCCTCTCCGGCAAATATCGGATCACCCGAGACGATCTGGTCGAAGGTCGTTCCCAGCCCGACGCGGTTTGCCGGGTCACCTTCCCCGTTGATGTTCACGCCATGGACAAGAAAGAAGGCACCGCCTTTGACGATCGTGGAGTTAAATCAAAACCCTACGATGTCCCGTTGCGAGCGCTGGAGTCTTCTGAAATCGAAAACCTGTTTTTTGCAGGGCGCTGCATCAGCGGTGACTTTTTCGCCCACGCCAGCTATCGAGTCACCGGCAACTCGGTCCCCATGGGCGAAGCAGCCGGGCGCGAAGCAGCTAGAAGGGCGGTCGAAATGAGTTCCCTCCCCTAGCCAAAGGACCGCCAATCGGGGGAGGTCTCCGAATACCCGCCTAAACAAACTCCGCTAGCCAAGCCCCACATCCAGAAGTATGCGCCCGGGCCACGTAGACCACCGAAGGGTCTGCCCGCTGATCAAAGAGGCGACCAATACCGCTTCCCAAATCTAACGAGACTCCATCTGTGGAGCATCTCGTTCCCGCATGACGAAGCTTTTCGGGATAACAGCTTTTGCGGCCTTCAGAGAACTAGCTGCTTTTTGGTTTAGTTCAAAATCAGCTTGCCCACCGTCGCCAGTTTTTAAATGATGACGCCACCTCGCCCACTCCAGCATGTCCCCGAGCGGTCGCCACTCTCAGGTTTCATTACCCTCGCTCCATTGCAAGGCCCGGAATCTCCCATCAAGCATGCCGCTCAACCCTATCGGGTCGCTGTCCAAGGGAGTCTCCTTAAAATGCGAGGCCTCGAACTCTGTCTCAACTAACCTCCCAAATGCAAGCAATGGGCCTGCTTCTAGCCCGCTTGAAAATCGTGGATCAAATCAAAGATGAAAATCACCGCCATCCGCCCCTATCTCTGCGACGCCTACCGCACCAACTGGACCTTTGTCGAAATTGAAACCGACGAAGGCCTCACCGGCGTGGGCGAGGCCACGCTGGAATACCGCGAGCAAACGGTGGTTAGTGCCCTCGCAGAACTCGAGCGCACCCTGCTCGGACGCGACCCGTTCCAGATTGAGGCCCTCTGGCACGAAATCTACCGCGAGACCTATTTCCGTGGCGGCCCGGTTTACATGAGCGCGCTTTCCGCCGTGGAGATGGCACTCTGGGACATCAAAGGCAAGGCACTTGGGGTTCCGATTTACGAGCTGCTGGGGGGCAAAGTCCGCGATTCGATCCCCTGCTATGCCAACGGCTGGTTCGCACCCGCCAAGACGCCTGCTGAGTTCGCGGAAAAAGCGGCTAAGGCAGCCCAGGCTGGTTACCGTGGACTGAAATGGGATCCCTTCGGTGCCGCCTATCTCAACCTCGACAAAGCCGCCCTGCACGCCGCGCTCGAATGTATCGAAGCCGTTCACGCCGCCGTAGGCGATTCAGTCGAACTTCTCATCGAGGGACACGGCCGGTTTGACATCCCGACTGCCATCCGCATTGCCCGCGAGCTGGAACGCTTCGACGTGCTCTGGTTTGAGGAACCGCTACCACCCGGCAACTTGGCTGCCTTGCGCGAGGTCAAAGACCGCGTGCGGGTCCCCATTGCCGCCGGGGAACGGCTTTACGGACGTTGGGATTACCGGGAGTTTTTTCAAATCCTGCCCGCTGACTTCCTCCAGCCCGATCCCAGCCATGTCGGCGGCATCGGGGAACTGAAGAAAATAGCCGCGACCGCAGAAACCCACTTTCTCTCCGTCTGCCCGCACAACCCGAGCGGCCCAGTAGCCAATGCCGCTAGCCTCCAACTCGCAGCCTGCATTCCAAACTTCTTCATCCTCGAAACCATGGCCGCCGATGTGCCATGGCGAAAGGAGATCACCGACGAATCGGTACATTTCGCAAACGGACTGATGCAAATCCCCTCGGCTCCCGGTTTGGGCATCGCACTCAAGCACGAAGGCATCGCCGCGTACCCCTACCAGCCCCACGACCTGCGTCACTACAATGGCACTCTCACTAACATCCGCCCCCCCGACGCGACCAGGAGTTTTTGACGAAGGGCAGGTCCATCGTAGGGTAGGTCTCCGACCTGCCGGTTCCCGGGGTCTCCGACCCCGATTGTGCA
>DAIQNO010000390.1:0-2167 GCA_036788355.1 Opitutales bacterium
GGGCGGCGCGGGCAGCTTCGGGCGTGGACTCGGGTGGCGACTCGGAAGGTGCCTCGGGCGTGGACTCGGAAGGGGTGGCAAGAGGGGCCGCAGGTTTCGATGCGCTGCCGTTGACGCTGTGGGCACCGTTTCGGTCGCTGGTGGAGGGTGTTTCGCCGGAGGGCCGGGTGGCGGCGGTGGAGCTGGGGCGGTTGCGGGTGGCGCTGGAGGGGAATCCGGCGGCGACGGTCGCGGCCTTTTACCGGGTGCATCGCCTGGGCTTACCGGTGCCAGGCCGACGGTGGCTGGAGGGCCACCAAAAAGAGCTGGCGTGGGGGCTGGACTGGCTGGCGGGGCTGCCGGAGGCGGTTGCACGGATGCACGGGACGTGGCCGGAGGCGGAGGGCGGGGGACTCGTCGAGGGGGGGAGTGTCGCGGGCTGGTCTTGCCACTGGGGTGAGCGGGATCGGTTGGTGGATGGCTGGGCGGCGAAGCGGGCGTGGGGCGGGATCAGCGGGCACGTTTACCCGGAAGCCGGGCATGGCCTCCCGGAGTTGCTGAAAGCGTCGGGGATGGCGGGTGGTGCTTGCCAGCCGGGGCGCGGTGGTTAAGGTGAGGCTACCGAGAGCAGTCTCGCCCCTGGCGAAGGTTGTCCACCAACGCCTCGAACTGACTCCCTGATTTTTATCATGAACGTGCCTACTACCAGTATCCAGGCGGCTGCTTTGGCCGATCCAGAATCGTTTTTGGCGGCCTACGCGGCGTTTCCGAGTGTTTCGACCGATCCGGCCTTTCGGGCGGGGATGGACGGGGCGCGGAGCTTTATCACTGGGGCGCTGGAGGGGTTGGGGTTTACGGTGGAGACGATCGCGACGCCGTTGCACCCGATTTTGCTGGCGCAATGGGGAAAGGCGGATGCGGGGCACCCGCACGTGCTGATTTACTCGCACTACGATGTCCAGCCGGCGGATCCGTTGCACCTGTGGACGACACCGGCCTTTGAGCCGACGGTGCGCGACGGGCGGATTTACGCCCGGGGTGCGGCGGATAACAAGGGGCCGACGACGGTGCAGTTTTTTGCGCTCCAGCGGCTTCTGGCCCGACGCCCGGATCTGCCGCTGCGGATCACCTGGTTGATCGAGGGGGAGGAGGAGACCAGCAGCCCCAGCATTCCGCAGTTTCTGCGGGATCGGGGGGCAGAGTTGGCTCAAGCCGACCTGATAGTGATGTCCGACACCGGTTCGCTGAGCCCCGATCAGATCACGCTGACGACGGGCTTGCGCGGCCTGGTGGCGGCGGAGGTGCGCTTGCGTGGGCCGCAGGTGGATCTGCATTCCGGCGTGCACGGGGGGGCGGTTCGCAACCCGATTCAGGCCCTCTGTCAGCTACTGGCGAGCCTGCACCTTGAGGACGGCACGGTCAACGTGCCGGGATTTTACGACGGCATCGTGCCGCCGCAGGCGTGGGAGCGGGAGCAACTAGCCCAACTGCCGGCCACGCTGGAGGATTACCAGCGTTTCCTCGGGGTGCCGTCGTTTTTCACGGTGCCAGGTCTGACGCCGTTCGAGGCGGTGCGTTTCGCGCCGACTTTGGAGTTTAACGGCATCGGCGGTGGCTACCAGGGTAAGGGCAGTAAAACGGTGATCCCGAGTGAGGCTTTTGCGAAGATCACCTGTCGCTTGGTGGCGAATCAAGACCCGGAGCATGTCGCCCGGATGCTGCGGGAGACCCTGGTGGCGCGATGCCCTTCGGGCTGCACGCTGCACGCAGAGGTGCATGTCGGCGGGGTGCCCTACCTGGTGGTGCCGCCGCACCGCCCCAACACCCCAAGCGACCAGCGCCCGCGGCTGGCCGCCGCTTTCGATGCGGCAGATGCAGCGATCACGACGCACTTTGGCGCTTCCCCGCTCTACCTCCGCGAGGGTGGTAGCGTGCCGATCATCGGCCAACTGCAGGCTGCGACGGGCCTCGATTGCGTGATGATCGGCCTGTTTTGTCCGGAGGACAACCTCCACGCGCCGGATGAGAGCATGTCACTTAAGATGATCCATCGGGGCATCGCCTGTTACGAGGAGCTGTTCGAGCGCATCGCCGAGGCCGGTTGACCTGGGGCTGAGGAAGAACCTGGGCACGCAGGAAGGAACCCGGTGTGGCCTAAAGTCCCTCAGCAAAGTGGTCGAGGGATTGG
>DAIQNO010000391.1:0-2166 GCA_036788355.1 Opitutales bacterium
GGGCTTTTCGCCAGTGGCAGAGACCGGCGCGGGCCCTCGAAACGGAAACCTTTTTTGGAACTTGAATTGGAGCGCACGGTGATCCCTCGAAAAGACCTTGTTGAACGGCGGAGGGTGGCTCCCCACCTAGAGCTGTTTCCCCTGTTCCGCCACCTGCGTTCTTATCGGCTGCCTCAGTTCCGCGGGGACTTTATGGCCGGGCTGAACGTGGGCCTGCTGGCTTTTCCGCAGGGGATGGCCTACGCGCTGATCGCCGGGCTGCCGATCGAGTATGGGCTCTATGGGTCGGCGGTGGCGGGAATCCTGGGGGGCTGCTTCTCGGGGTCGCGGTTTATCACCCTCGGCCCGACCAACGCCACCAGCGTGATGCTGGCGACGTCTTTCGGCGCCATCGGCATCGTCGGCGCTGCGGCCAGCGCAGCCCTGCTGCCGATGTTTCTGCTGCTGGTCGGGGCGATGTTGCTGGTCGGCGCCCTGCTAAAACTGGCCGACGTGACGCAGTATATTTCGCAGACGGTGGTGACCGGTTACGTGACGGCGGCGGCCTTGTTGATCGTTGTCGGCCAGGTGCCGGACATGCTCGGCCTGGATTTAGGCGAGGGTGGTCGCACTTTTGCGACCAAGCTCTGGGCGACGCTGAGGGCTGTCCCGACGGCTGACCTGGTGCCGGTCTTGGTGGCCGGGCTAACCGCCGGGACTTATTACGGGCTGGGGTTGGTGGCACCCCTGCGGCGGCTGCCGAGGGTGGCGATCACCTTGGTTGGGGTGACGCTGCTGGTCGTCGGCCTGACGGCGGCGGCGGAGCAGGGCTTCGGGCTGTCGGGGGTGGACTGGCCGGGGTTGCGGGCCGAGGATTGGCAGGGGCTAGAGCGGCTGTCGGGCGTCAATGCGCGAAACTGGCCGGTGACGTGGCCGAGTATCGACTGGGAGGCCCTGCGCCAACTGGCCAACCCGGCCATCGCGGTGGCGCTGCTCTGCGTGCTGGAGGGCACCAGCATCGGGAAGAGCCTCGCGGCCCGCTCTGGAGAGCGCCTCAATGCTGACCAGGAGATGTATGCCATCGGCATCACCAACCTCGGCAGTGCCTTTTTCGGCGGGATGCCCGCTTCGGGCTCCCTAACGCGGTCCAAGGTGTCGTGGTCGAGCGGCAGCCGCACTCCGGTGACGAGCCTGATCAGCGGCGTGCTGGTTGGGGGCGGGGTGTTCCTGATCGGGCCGTATCTGGCGGCCATTCCGATGGCGGTGCTGGCCACGCTGGTGGTCATCATCGGCATTTCGCTGATCGATCGCCGGGCCATCACCGTCGTCACCGCCAGCACCGGCTCCGACCGACTGGTCTTCTGGGTGACGCTCTCTTGCGGCCTGCTGCTGGCCCTCGACACCGCCATCTACGTCGGCGCAGGCCTCTCGATCCTGCTGTTTCTGCGAAAGGCGTCCTCACCCGAGCTGGTGGAATACAGCTTCAGCGAAGCGGGCGACCTGCGCGAGAAAACCGGTGCAAGCCAGCGCGCCCTTCCAGAGGTCTCGATCATCCACGCCGAGGGCGACCTCTTTTTCGGCGCCACCGACATGTTCCGTGACCAGATGCGCCGCGTCTCGGACGAGCCCAACCTCAAGATCGTCATCTGCAAGCTCCGCAACGCCCGCCACTTGGACGCCACCACGGTGATGGCTATCGAGGAGCTGGTCAAATACATGAACGCCGAGGGCCGCTACCTGATCCTCAGTGAAGTCCGCCCCAGCGTGATGCGGGTGCTAGAGCAGTCGCGACTGCTCAAGTTCCTCAATGGCCCCAACGGAGAGCCTTTCGTCTTTGCGGACACCCCCGGCAACCCCACGCTGTCCACCGCGCAGGCCCTCCGCCGCGCCCAAGAGCTGATTGGCTACCGCGACGCCAACGTCAGCATCTACGTTAAGCCCAAGCCCCCCGCTGAGCCGACCACCGCCATTTCTCCCACCCAGCCGCCCCCTCCCCCATCGCCGGGAAGCTAGACCTCCAAAAGGAGCCGGCGCGGGAGTGTCCCAAAAATGTGGTTGTTTTCGCCAGTCACTTGACGTGCAAAAGAAGTCGGTGGAATTACACAGAAATAGCGAGGTGAGAGGGCTGGTAGCTTTTTTGGGAAAAAATGTCACCACGGTTCCCTACAGGGTAACTGGTTGGGGGTC
>DAIQNO010000392.1:0-2154 GCA_036788355.1 Opitutales bacterium
AGTGGTTCTCAGTGTATCAGTGGTTAAAAAAGCCCGCTTCTTCAACCGACAATCTTATGAGCAAAAAAGTCTACACCGCCGCCGACATCGAAGCCCTGCTTAAAGCCGGTAAATCCCCTGCCGACATCCCCGCCGACGCCGTGCTCACCCCCTCCGCCCGCGATATCCTCGGTAGTTCTGTTAGGACAACCCGCCCCAACGCCACCGCCAAAGCCGAGCCCATCCTCCCCGACTACGAATACACCTGGACCCCCGGCAAGGACCCGAAAACACCCGCCGAGATCAACGCGTTCTTTCACTCCCCCGCCATCACCAAACTCAAAGAGCGCATGGTCGAGATTGGCCAGCGCATGTGGAACCGCGAATACACCGATGGCAACGGCGGCAACCTCACCATCCGCGTCGGCGACAACCTCGTCCTCTGCACCCCCACCCTCGTTTCCAAAGGCTTCATGACCGTCGAGCAAATGTGCCTCGTCGACATGGAAGGCGTGCAACTCGCCGGGAAATTCAAGCGCACCTCCGAGTGCATGACGCACCTTGCCATCATGAAGCGCCAGCCCAAGGCGAAAGCCTGCTGCCACGCCCACCCGCCGCACGGCACCGCCTTCGCCGTCGCCGGCGTGCAGCCGCCCACCTGCATGATCCCCGAGGCCGAAGTCTTCCTCGGCCAGATCGGTATGTCGCAATACCAAACCCCCGGCACCCCCGCCAACGCCAAGGCCGTCGGCGAAGCCGCCGTCGATCACATGGCCGTGCTCATGGTCAACCACGGCGTCATCACCTGGGGCAAGGACATCGAGGATGCCTATTGGAAAATGGAAAACGTCGAGTCCTACTGCAAAACCATCTGGGTCGCCTCGCAGCTCAACGGCGGCAAGCTCCTCACCATCACCGGCGGCCAGGCCCGGGAACTCATCGAGCTGCGCAAAACCCTCGGCATGGACGACAAACGCGCGTCCTTCACCGAGTGCCAGCTCTGCGACAACGACGGCTTCGCCCCCGGCACCGTCTGCCACATCCCCGACCGCCAATCCTCATCGAGCAGCACCCCTGATCCCGAAGCCGAAAAACTCGTCCAAGCCATCACCGAGCAAATCATGGCTTCGATGAAATAATCCTCTCACAAACGAATCGGGCCCTTTTTAACCACTGAAAGACTGAGAGCCACTGAGGGAACTGAGGAAGAGAGGCTTAAAATTTTTAAATTAAAAAAATCAGTGTTCTCAGTGGTGCTCAGTGCCTCAGTGTTAAAATAGCCCATCATTCCTAACGATTCCCAATATCTGACATGAAAACCCCCATCACCATCTCCATCACCGGTGCCGCAGGCCAGATTGGCTATGCGCTTCTCTTCCGCATCGCCACCGGCGAGATCTTCGGCAAGGACCAGCCCGTCAACCTGCGCCTCATCGAAATCGAACCCGGCATGGCCGCACTCCAAGGCGTCATCATGGAACTCGACGACTGCGCCTTCCCGCTGCTCAACGAAGTCGTCGGCACCTCGTGCCTCAACGAAGGCTTCAAAGACGCCAACTGGGCGCTGCTCGTCGGCTCCGTCCCGCGCAAAGCCGGCATGGAACGCGGCGACCTGTTAGGCATCAACGGCAAGATCTTCACCAGCCAGGGCAAAGCCATCGCCCGCAACGCCGCGCGCGACATCCGCGTGCTCGTCGTCGGCAACCCGTGCAACACCAACGCGCTCATCGCCATGAACAACGCTGCCGGCATCCCGAAGGACCGCTTCTTCGCGATGACCCGCCTCGACGAAAACCGCGCCAAATCCCAGCTCGCCCAAAAGGCCGGCGTGCACCCGTCCAAAGTCACCAACCTCTGCATCTGGGGCAACCACTCCGCCACCCAGTATCCCGATTTCACCAACGCGAAAATCAACAATCGCCCGGTCACCGACGTCATCGCCCACGCCGCATGGCTCAAGGGCGATTTCATCAGCACCGTCCAACAGCGCGGTGCCGCCATCATCAAGGCGCGCGGCGCATCCTCCGCCGCCAGCGCCGCCAACGCCGCGCTCGACACCGTCAAATCCCTCATCACCCCCACGCCCAAGGGCGACTGGCATTCCGTCGCCGTCTGTTCCGACGGTTCCTACGGAATCGAACCGGGCCTCATCGCCTCCATGCCCATCCGAACCTT
>DAIQNO010000393.1:0-2145 GCA_036788355.1 Opitutales bacterium
CGATGACGATGACGGCGCGTGACATGCCAGAGAGCACCCGATTCCGCATCGGGAAGGTGGTCTTGGAAGCGCGGGTGCCGAAGCGAAATTCGCTGATGACGGCTCCGCTTTGCCCGATGCGGCGGGCGAGTTCGAGGTTTTCGGGCGGGTAGATTAGGTCTGGCCCGCAGCCGAGGACGGCGACGGTGGGCCCGTCGGCTTCGAGGGCGCCCTCGTGGGCGGCGGTGTCGATGCCGCGGGCCAGTCCACTGGCCACGCACCAGCCGGCGCGGGCGAGGCCGGCGGCCCACTTTTTCGCCAGGGCCAGGCCGTAGAGACTAGGGTTGCGGGTGCCCACGATGGCCACGGTGCGATCGGTGGGGCGCAGTGGCCCGCGAAAGTAGAGGCCGGTGGGCGGGTCGTGGAGCTGGCGCAGCAGGGGCGGGAAATCCCGGTCGCGGAGGGTGACGAAGCGCAGGCCGGAGGTGGCGAGGCGCTCCTTTTCGGCCTCCAGGTCAAACTGGTTGCGCCAATCCCGGATGGTTTCCGCCGTTTCTGGGCCGACGCCAGCGACCCGCAGCAGGTCCCGCCCGGAGGCGGCCAAAATCGCGCAAGGCTCCCCCTGAAAGGCCTCCAGGAGCCGTCGCAGGGTGACCGGCCCGACCCTCGGCAGGCCGTTGAGCACCAGCATTGCGTCATCCGCCGTCAGTTCAGCCATCGGTTCACAGGTGGGAATGGCGACCGGACGCGCCGTCGGCGAGCCTAGAAGCACCGGAAGGGGTCTGGAACGGGCAATTTTTGGCGCGGTCGAAAAGATTTCTGGGTTGCCGATGTCAGGAGGAGGGCTGAGCATCGACAGATTAGGAAAAGATGGCTTATCGACTCTACACTTGGTTCACGCGGCACGTGTTGAGCTGCCAAGAGGCGACGCGGTTGATCTCGGAGAGCTGCGAGCGCCCCTTGACGTGGTGGGAGCGTCTGCGAGTGTGGGTGCTGAAGCGGCTTTGCCCCTACACTTGCCGCTATGCGGTGCAGGTGCGGCAACTCCATCGGCAGGCCATTTTGGCGGGGCACATTGATGTCGAAGTATCATCGCTGGGGCTAAGTGGGGCGTGTAAGGAGCGGTTGCGCCGGGAGATCGCCTTGTTGGAGGCGGAGGAGTCGGGGGTGTAGGTCGCGGTGCTTCAGGGTTGCGGTCCTTCAGACGCGGGGTGCTTTGACGACGGTCGGGTGGCGGTGAGCACTGCGGGGGCTGACGGAGCGGTTTCTGGGTTTTTTCAACCTGGTAATCTTTCAGTATTTCAGGACTCGGGACAGGAAGCGCTGGAGGGTGGGGTGTTGCGGGTTCCCAAAGAGTTGTTCCGGCGGGGCGGCTTCAAGGATCTGGCCCTGGGCGAGAAACAGGACGTGGTCAGCGACTTGGCGGGCAAAGCCCATTTCGTGGGAAACGAGGAGGAGGTCGCGGCCTTGCTGGCGGAGCTCGGCAATGGCGTCGAGCACCTCGGCGGTCATTTCGGGGTCGAGGGCGCTGGTGGGTTCATCGAAGAGGAGGACTTGGGGCTCGATGATTAAGGCCCGGACGATGGCGACGCGCTGGCGCTGGCCGCCGGAGAGCGCGGCGGGGTGCTTCCCGGCGTGTTCAGCGAGGCCAAAGCGAGACAGCAGCACCTCGGCGCGGGCGCGGGCCTCTTCGGGGGGCACTCCGTGGACGGCGGTGAGCGGCAGCATCACGTTGGCCAGGGCGGTGAGGTGCGGGAAAAGGTTGTAAGCCTGGAAAACGGTGCCGATGCGTCGGCGGTGGGCCAGGAGCTTTACATCGTGGTAGTCGATGGCCTGACGGTTGAGTTGAATGGTGCCGGTGGTGGGGTATTCCAGCCCGGCAATGAGGCGCAGGAGAGTGGTCTTGCCCCCGCCGCTCGGGCCGATTAGGGCGAGGCAATGGGCGTCCTCGACCTGCCAGTTGAGGCCGTCAAGGACGGTCTGGTCGCCGTAGCGCTTGGTGAGTCCGTGGAGTTGGAGCTGCATGAGCCAGGCTGGGTTGGATTGGGTCGAGAGGCGGAGCGAGGAGCTGGAGTGGCGTTCAACCGCTGACGGGGCAGGGGGGGGACCGGGGTGGCATTCAACCAAGCAGGGGGCAGGGGGAGACTGGTAGCGTCAGGTCAAGGA
>DAIQNO010000394.1:0-2126 GCA_036788355.1 Opitutales bacterium
ATTGAGGTGACAAATTAGGCTACGAACTTATCCCGCAGGACACTAGGACGGCTGTTTCGCACGGCGGCGGCACTCTCGCCGGGCGACGGCACTGAAGGGATCAACCGAGCCCGCTCGCCACCCCGCTACCGGGTCGGAAGATTTTCGCAATGGGCGAGGATTTCCGGGGAACGCAAAAAAGCCAGGAGACCAGGGATCGCCTCCACGATCGCATCGCGGCAAGCCTCATACTCCTCCAGCGGGCCGCCAAAAGGGTCGTCGAGATCGTCGTCGAGCCGTGCAAACTCCAGGAGCCGAAAGCAATAAGGCGGGAGGCGTTCAAAGTGAGCGTAGAGGGCATCCAGGTGCTGATTGGTCATCCCGATGACGATCAGAGCCTCGTCGAGCAGCGCTTCGGTGACTCGCTGGCTCCGGTGCTCGGACAGCGGCACGTTGACCTTGTCCATCGCCCGCACGGCCTGGAAACTGGGAGGATCACCCGCGTAGGCGCTGATGCCCGCCGAAGCCACCCCCAAGCGACGGATCGGCCCGGCTTCCGCCGCCAGAGCATGACGCAAGAGGGCCGCTGCCATCGGGCTGCGGCAGGTGTTACCCGTGCAGACCATCAGGATCAGGCGACGATTGCTCATTATCGACTGTTAACCCACCTCCGCCCGAAAAACCAGCGACAAAATCGGGTCTCCTCGAAGGCGCCTCCCGGTGACTTCGTAAACTGCGCTGGCACGGTCTCCGATGGTGGCCTGGCTAAGCGCGAGAGGTGTCGCTCATCTGAGCCTCCCACTGGGCAAGAGCCTCCCGGAGATTGGACTTTGGCAGGGCCGGCAGCTCCGTGCTGCGGATTTCGACGTGCACCACCTCACCCGGTGCCAGATTTAACCGCAACGGGCTCCCTGCGGCGACCTTCTCAAAGTGCATCGCTGGGGTCGCGTGGGTCTGCAGGAGTCGGTGTTCAGCAGCGGACAGCGTCTGCGGGCAACCCAG
This sequence comes from Opitutales bacterium, assembly GCA_036788355.1. Taxonomy (GTDB): domain Bacteria; phylum Verrucomicrobiota; class Verrucomicrobiia; order Opitutales; family Cerasicoccaceae; genus DAIQNO01. The sequence continues at coordinate 982 of DAIQNO010000394.1, forward strand.
AGCCTCCCACGTTTCGAAGGCACTGCCATGCCCGAGACCCAACCGGGAAATGACGGCGATGGCCCGCGGTGGCAGCTCGCTGAGTTCTAGGGCGACCTCCCACGGTTGCTGGGCGGCCAGTTCAAGCACCTCCCGATGCCACAAGACGAGTTGGGTGCAGCCCGCCTCCCGCGTGGCCAAAATCCCCGCTCCGGTTGGCGGTGCGCCATCCACTGCGGCCTTGAGCTGCTCACCTCGCAGCCGATTGAGGAACTCAAAGGCGTTAAACGTCGCTTTCGGGATACCGTTGAGGGTCAGCAAGCCGTAGGTGCTGGAAAACTCGCTGTGGGGCATCCCGCTCTCCTCAAAAATGTCCGATGCGACCCACCAGCAGAGGGTATCGGCGGCATCATCCAGCGAGGCGCAGAGGTCGCAGACCAGGGCCGCCCCGAAGAGGGCATCGACAAAGCGGTTAGCCGTCCACGAAATCTCTGCCGTGGACTTGGTCGAGAGGGTGTTCCACTCCGTCCAGTGGATTTCCAGCTCCGGAAGCCTTGACGAGGCGACTTCGGCTTGCACCCGCCGGACCGTGTCCGCGAAATATCGCCCGATGGCGTGGGGGCTGCCCGCCCGATCGCGGTAATCGACATACTCATCTTGCGGGTAAAGGTGCGTGCTGACGAAGTCGATCGGCACACCTCCAGCCACGCAATGGTCGATCATGTCCGGGATCCAGTTGGCTTTTGAGGAGGCCGGTCCGCCCACCCGCAAGCCGGCGTCAACCCGCTTCAGAGCCCACGCGGAGGCATCGTAAAGCCGCCAGTAATCTTCCTTGGTTCCAGCCCAAAACCCCGCCAGGTTCGGCTCGTTCCAGACCTCGAAATACCACGTCCGCACCTCTTCCAACCCGTAGCGACCGACCACGTGGCGGGCGAAGGCCTCGACCAGTGCCCCCCATTCCGCGTAATCCTTGGGCGGGGACACGTTGAGCCGCCAGTCAAAGATCGTCTGCGTCCCCGAGGCCAGGGCTGAGGGCATCCCGTTGAGTTCAACGAAAGGGCGCAGGCCCATTTCCAGCAAGGAATCGTAAATCTTGTCCACCTGATGCCAGCGAAACCCAAGGGATCCATCCTTACGCCTCCCGACCACCGCCATCTCGTCGTGAA
>DAIQNO010000395.1:0-2064 GCA_036788355.1 Opitutales bacterium
AGGCCCCGCCGCTCAACCGCGTTCCCTTACCATCCAGGTCGAACGTGACCCGCGGACGCGCCGTCAACGTGTAGCGATACGCTTGGCCCGGCGGCCCGGCAAACAAGTTCCCCCTCGCACCGACCACCAGCTCCGTCCCGCGCAACGCCAGCGAAGAACCAAAAGAGATCGGAACACCCCCCGCCTGCCCCGTCGGGGCAAAAAAGTTCTGCCGCACCTCCCATTGACCGTTCCCATAACGCTGGAACAACGTCACCCCCCCGTTCTGGTCAAAGGGCTGCCCAGAAGTGTTGTGGCTGCTCGCCCCCATCACCAGGTAATTCCCCGAAAGAGCGATCGAGGTCACGTAAGGCGTCAACGTGGTCGCCACCGTTCCCGTTAAGGAAAAGGGGGCCGTGGCAGAGTCCCCCGTAAAATCATAGATCCGGGCCATCCGCTCCTGCTGCTTGAGCAACGCTACCCTACCGCCACTGATCGCCACCTGGCCAATCGACTCACCCGTCAACTTCTGCAACTGGGTGAGATTGCCGCTCCCGGCAAAAACGTAAGCCCCCGCACCATTTAACCCGCTGTCCGTCGTCCGGCTGCCCACCACCAGGTTATTATTCTCAAAAGCCATCGTCGCCCCAAAATGGCGACCCGCCGCCGGATCACTCGGGCGGATCGTCTGCACGGTGCGGGAAAGATACTGCGTATTCCCGAAAAATGAGAACGCGAAACGCTCTTCCCGGTAGATCGCCCCGCTGCCCGTCAGTCCGCCCTCCGCCGCTCCAGGTGCCCCCACCAGCCACTGCGGGGTGTCACGATGGGCACTGCGGATCACCACTGAGCTTCCGTAGTAGCTCCCTGGGCCAGAGTAGGATGGATTGTAGCGTTGAGCCACCTCCCAGCCCCCGGTCGTCGAAAGGCGATAGAGGTGGACGCTGCCGTTGCCCGGCTGCCCCTCGTCGTAAATCGAAGTCACCGCCACCCAAGGCATCCGGATCGCCACCGCCGTCCCGTAGTTGCCCGCGCCCTCCCCGATAGGGCTGAGCTTGGTCTGGAACACCCAGTTACCGGACACCTTCCGAAAAACGAAAGCGAAGCCGTTGCGAGCCACCACCAGGTGGGTCCCCGTCGGATCCATCGCCATCGCTCCACCGAACTGGTCACCATCACTGGACTCGTTGGCCCGAAAACTCTGGCTCAGCACCGCCTCAACATCCGTGTCTTGGGCCGACGCCGACGCCACGGAACCGCACACCGCCGCGATCAACAAAGCCCAGCGACCCACGACGGTTGCGGCACGATGGCTCCGCCGATGGGAGGCCAGGAAAGTCATCAGGTGGGTCAACATAGCAACAATAATCGGTTTTCTTGGTAAAATGGGGCCTTACTCAACGAGGGAAGCCGTGGTGATCCGGCGCAGCGTGAAGGTGCCGCTGGCGTGGATCGGGGTCTTGTGCGCCCCCGTCAGCACCTCGGAATAGGTGCCGTTGAGCACCCCAGTGCCGATCAGAGGCTCATCCGACGAAGCCGCAGCCACGGAAAAGGTCAGCGCCCGACTCATTTCCCAGACCTCCCGCTGGTGAGCCGGGTAGTTCGCTGGAAAGGACGCCCCCAGCGGCGTCAACCCGTCATGCTCACGGTGGTAGCGATGCCGCATCGGGTGGGTCGGAGAAACCTCGGCCAGAGGCAGCACCACCGTCAGCACCCCTCCCGGCTGGAGCTGGCCCGCCAACAGCCGGCTGCTCTCCGGAAAGTCATAGCTGACTGCACTCAGGCGGGTACCCACCAACCGACCCTGCCGCACCGAAAGCCCCTCAAAATTTGCAAGGTTGTCGGGACGGTCGAGTACCACCCGACGGACCGCCGACTGGCCATCCAGCGTCTCCCGCTGCCCGACGACAAAAGCCTCCTTCAACAGGCGGGCGGTGCCGTCCGCCCGGCGATGGATCAGGACGTTGAAAGTCAGCTCACTGCGGGTCGGCAGCGGGATCGTGGTCTGGTTGGTGGCATTGACGTAGCTCACCGCGTCGATCGTCACCTCCCCCGCCCACAACCCATCCTCCGAAATCGAGGCCT
>DAIQNO010000396.1:0-2037 GCA_036788355.1 Opitutales bacterium
CGGCAGTGACCTTCAACGCGGAGCTGGCGGAATTGAGTTTTGAAACGCAGGGCGTGCGCTACGTCCACACCGGGGCGGTGGAGTTTCTGGAATGGGCGGAGTCGCAGGCTGGGGTGACGGTGGGCTTAGAAAAGCCCACCAACGACGGCTACCTGCGTTGGGCCAGCCCGCAGGCGGGCTCGCTGAAGATCATCGCCTACCAAGATGCGGTAGCTTTAGTGGATTACAGCCTCAACCTCGCCCCTGGCTATTTCACCCCGCATTTTCCGCGGACGACGGAGGTGGCGTGGAACGGCTCTGGCCAGCTAGCGCAGTCGATGAACGTGATCCTTCCCAGCGTCAGCCGGTTAAACGGCGTCCAGCCGTTTCAGTTGACCTATCAGCAGGATTGCCCGACGGGCGACTGCGGGAACGAGGCAGCCTCGGTCGGGGAGCTGACTTTTCAGCCCGCGGGGGGCCAGTTGCGCTTTACCGGGGACGGTGGACTGCAGGGAGCGGGGAGCATTTCGGAAGGGGAGCCGCTGAGTTGGGGGCGTTTCGCGATCGATGCGACCGCTGGGCCGCAGTTTGCCCATCAGACGGCGGCGGTAAAGTCGGGATCGTTTCTGATGGCTGGGCATTTCCTCGGTGGGGCAGAGAATCCGGTGTTGACGGCGCCGCGCCCCGGCTTCAGCGACTTGGGTGCCTCGCCGTCGGTCTTGCTGCTGACGGGGGTCGGGGTGGGCGCGGATGCCCCCACGGAGCGGCCCGGCACGGAGGCCTACCGGCTGGGGTTGGGGGATTATCCGGGGTTGAACTTCCGCGTCTCGGATTTTATCTCGCCGACGGCCGAAAGCCGTCTGGGGCGGCCAGCGGCGGGTTCCCCTGGCATCACCTTCGCGATGGATGCCCCGACGAAATACTATGCTCGCGGGGCCGGCATCAGCGGCGTGCATCAGGCGGTCGCAGGGTCGTTTTCTGAGGAGCAGGTGCTCTACGGCTACCCCTTTTCGTTCCGGGAGCTGGGTTTTTCCTTTCTCGATAGCCAGATGCGCGACTCGATCACGGACGGGGTGCTGTCGGTGCCGCTGCCATCGGGTTTCGCGGTCGGTTTTGAGAGTTTGAGGATCAACTGCCAGGGGGATCTGCTGGACGCGGAACTCGACCCCAGTGACGATGAGCCGAAGAATCTGGCCTACTGGCTGGGGGAGATTGTGCCGTTGGCGCTGCGCTTTGTTGTGCCCGAGGCTAACACGCCGTGCGACCGGGTTGGAAATCCCGTGCTGGCGTTGTCGGTAACGACGGAGGTGGCCCACGTTCCGGGGTTGCTTTTTGGCGAGATGGCCTTTTGGCCCAACGGCCAGATTGTCTCGGCGGAAGATCGCTTTGAGGTGAACTCACGCTTTGTGTTGCCCAGCCGCCTGACGCTGCAGGGGCCGGCGGGCGAGGCACCCTACTCGGCGATTCCGGTGTCGCCGTTGTATTTCAACGATCAAGCTCTGGCCGGTGGCCCGTTGGGGAGCGGTTTTGTGACTTTTGCGGCGGCCCTTGACGTGCCGTTTTTCGAGGATGTGCGGGTGCAACTTCGTACCAGTGCGCGGGCCGACAGTCGGGCTCCGATTTTCGTCGCGGGTGGTTGGCCGAGCGACGGCTGGCGGGACGCGGACGGGAAGGACTACTTTACGCGGGCGGATTTTGACCGACCGCACGCGGGTTGGCCCGGCATCAGCATTGCGCTGAGTGACTACTGGCAGCCTACGGGGACTTCGGCAGGACCTTACGTGGCGCGGGCGCAGCAGAGCTTTTTCGGCGTGGTGGACTTCGATTATCCGCTGCAATGGAACCCGACGGCGCGTTATTTCCGCTCTTACGGGGCGGCTGAGAATGACCTGCTAGTGATGCAGGTGCAGCACGAGGTGCTTTTTTTGAGTGGCGAAGCCATCGAAGTCGCTTTCGGCCTCCAGTATGATGGCCTGCCGAAGTTGAACCTTAGCAGCATCCTTTACAGTGTCGCCGAAGAAAAACTCGGTGCGGGGAAGGCTTTCGTCGATGGGGTGC
>DAIQNO010000397.1:0-2023 GCA_036788355.1 Opitutales bacterium
CGATCAGCTTCGCCATCGAGCAATACGAGCGGGCGCGGGTGCGCGGGGTGCTGAACCGCTATGTGAGCGAGAACGTCGCCGAAATGGTGTTGAAAGATCGCCGCTCCTTTGAAGAGCGCCTCCGGGGGGAGACGCGGGTGGTGACGATTTTCTTCAGCGACATCCGCGGTTTCACCACCCTCTCCGAAAAGGCGATCAGTGACCCCACGGCTTTCGTGACCACGCTGAATGAGTATTTCAGCGAGATGGTCGATCTAGTGCAGGCCAGTAAGGGCACCGTCTCGAAGTTTATCGGCGATGCGGTGATGGCGGTGTGGGGGGACGTGATCTCGGGGGGCGTTGCCGCCGATGCCCTGGGCAGCGTGCGGTGCTCCCTGGGGATGATCAAGGCCCTGGAAAAGTTGAATGAGCGTTGGTTAGCGACGGGTCGCCTGAGCGAGCCCCTGGCCATCGGCATCGGCCTTAATAGCGGCGTGGCGGTGGTGGGTGACATCGGGCACCGGCGGCGGATGGAGTTCACGGTGTTGGGCGATGCGGTGAACCTGGCGGCGCGGCTGGAAGGGGCGACGAAATACGTCCACCAGAACATTTTGGTCGGGGAGTCGATTTACGAGGCGACCAAGGGGGAGATCCTCTACCGGCGGATTGATCGCCTGCGGGTGAAGGGCAAGTCGGTGCCGCTGGCCGTTTATACCCCCTTGGCGGAGCTGCCGGCCCCGGCCCCGCCGTGGCTGGAGACCTACCACCGAGCCCTCGATGCCTATGAGCACCGGAACTTTGTGGAGGCAGCGGCGGGTTTCGCCGAGGCGGCCTCTTTGCGCGGCCCGGCAGGTGACCCGCTCTGTGAAGAATACCGGCACCGTTGTGCCGCATTTTTGGCCGAACCGCCACCCGCCGATTGGGATGGTGCCTACACCCTCTCCTCGAAATAGAAACCGCAACGTCCGACGCGAGGTCGCTGACGGTGCCCGGTCGCCGGGTCAGAGGCTCCGGTCGCAAAATTACCTCAACTACAGTGCTGATTCTCCGTTACCTGACTAGCCAGCTCCTCGGTGCGATTAGCGTGGCCTCCGTCGTCTTCGGGGCGGTGTTGATCGCCGGAAATGCCCTGCGGGAGGTTTTCGGGTTGCTGGCCTCGGGCTACCTGGACTGGGCTACCTGCGGCTACCTGCTGGCCGTCCTCCTGCCGACGGTGGTGCCGTTTTCCCTGCCGTTGGCCACGCTTTTCGGGTTGTTGCTGGTTTACGGTCGGCTCTCGGGCCAGCACGAGTTGACCGCGCTGCGGGCCGCCGGGGTAGGGGGCTGGTTTCTGGTTACACCGGCCGTCGGCCTCGGCCTCCTCGGGGCTGCCGTGAGCTGGTTGGTGCTGGCCGACTACGCCCCGACGGCCATGGTCGAGTTTCGGCGGGTGCTGGCGGAGGGCGTGCGCCGCGATCCGCTGCGCCTGGTGCAGCCGGGCCAATTCGTGACGACCTTTCCGCAGATGATCCTCTACGCCGAAGGTCGCGTCGGTAGCCAACTGCGCGGCCTGCGGCTCTGGGAACTGGACGCCGAGGGCCGCGTCGTGCAGGCCCTGCAATCGGCCCGGGCGGAGGTGTTCTTTGACCCCGCGGAGGACATTCTGCGCCTGGAGCTGCGCGAGGGCACCGCTGAGCGCCGCTCCCTGAGCGATCCGGAGAGCGTTGCTGGGCTGCTTCCAGTCCTCTCGTTCCAATCTTGGCAGGTGCAACTGCCGTTGGACGCCCTGGTTGCTCAACGGCGGGAAAAGATCGACTACCTGACGCTCCGTGCCCTGTCAGCACGACTGCGAGCTATGGACGCTGAAGCAGCTCGGACGGCTGATTTTCGGGATGCGGACGGGTTGGCAGGCCACTCTGATGATCTCCTGGCGCCCGCTGGCAGGCCGGTGGCACCGCCCGGCAGCACCTTGGAGCCCTCTGGCGGCGAGGGTGAGCCCGCTGGCCGGGAGGGTGAGCCGGCGGGCGGCGCTGGCGGACTGACCAGGAGCGGTGAACCGGCGGGC
>DAIQNO010000398.1:0-197 GCA_036788355.1 Opitutales bacterium
CCATCACCTCCGCCGTTCTTGACCGCCTCCTCCACCATGCGGAAACCGTCATCCTCGAAGGCTCTAGCTTCCGCATGAAAGACCGCATCGAAACCTGAAAAAACCTCTTCCCGCTCATGCCTAAAAAACTACTCTTTGCTATCCGGTTTTCAAACCGGCCAAATCATCCGACGTTCGCACCGGCACCCGCAGGGGTG
>DAIQNO010000398.1:207-2010 GCA_036788355.1 Opitutales bacterium
AGCGTGCAAATTGGTCAGAGCGAGGGGAGTAGTCATCCCCACGGTAAAGCGGCAATCCAGCCATCAGCAAAGCGCCGAATTATTGCAAATAGAGAAATTTTTATGGCCGCAGCACTTGAGTCCGGGCGGTGAAGGGATTGATTTGAATCGTGGCGAAGTTGGCCGGTAGCCCCCCCGGCTCCGCGACATCACTTTCCTGTCGCAGGCTGAGGAACCAGTTCGCCTCCGCCGGGGAAGTTCCGGAGACGGTGACGAGCCCATTCGGACGAACCGTGAGCGCACGGTAGGGCCAATTTCCAGTTCCAAAGCCGGGCAGTGGCGCATCGCTAGCTCCCATGGATGTCCACAAAGGCGAGGCCGTTGGACTGGGTTCAATCACCACCCTGGCGGGAAAATGAACCGGCCTCTGCAAGGTCTGTGCATTGGTGGCAGATCCATCGAACACCCCCACCGCTCTCCAACGCGAGGCGCTCCCACTCGATTGACCAAAGTCTGGCAGCTGGTAAAAACGCACCTCGACGGGCAGGTTGCGGGCGGCGGCGGTTTGTCGGGCCAGTTGGATTTGTGCGGCCACCATCTGGCTGGCACTGCCCAAGCCTTGCGCCCGCTGCATAGAAGAAAGACCAGCGCCCGCCAGCGTGGCCATGATCCCAATGATGGCGACGACCACCAGCAATTCTAGGAGAGAGAACCCATACTGGATTCGGTTTGCGCATCTTGCAGGGGCCAATATTACGATTCGCTTCATGGGTTAAACTGGGTGTCACTGAGGATCCGCCAGCGGTAGAAGTTTGGCAGGGCATTGGCTCCCGAAACTGGCACCGTGAGCGCGGCATAATCGGGCAAATTGGTGTCGCGCGGATCCACAAAGCGCTCGATCGTCGCCGAGCCACGCAGTGACGCACGCACCACATCGCGGCCTTCTTCCCAGAGTGTCTGGTCTCCCCCGGGTCGTTTCTTTAGCGCCTCGACGCGATAATGAACCGTGAAGGTATTCGACTTGGTGGTGAGCTTGGGATAAATACGTGCATAGGGTCGCTCTTTGCTATTGTCTCCGGTGAGACGGTAGCCTTGCCACCATGTGCTCATGTTGGCAAACGAGGCCCCTGCCACATCGGGAACCAGCGGGATGGTGCAGATTTCTGAGGGGTAAATGAACAACTGGTTAGAGTTGAAACGATTCTCGAAGCCTCGCAGCGTGCCATTCGTGCGGTCAAGGTTCAGTGGATAGCGGCTATTGCGGGCAGTATTACCGCCAGAACCTACAGTGTAGCGTCCTTGATTGCCAGCCAAGCCATCAGCAATTGCCAAGATGTGTTCCGTGTGTAATGCGGCTTTGACCGCCGTGCTACGATGCAGATAGGTAAATGGCTGGATCTGATAATTCATGTTGACCCGGCCCGCCGTTGAAAGCGGCTCACTGATGGCATAAGGCTCCACCACTGGTATGTTGAAGAGATCAAGCAGGAGATAGTCCGGTGGGGTGTTTAAGCCGGGGTGAGAGCTGGAAGTAAGTGCAGCAGGGCGAAAGAGCAACGTCTGCCAGGGGGTATTGCTGCGCACCCCTGTGGGCAAGGACCCCATAATCCCCGCAGATGGAACGAGACGATTGGGAGAAAAATACCCTTGTGATGGGAGAATCAGAGCACCGGCTCCGTCTAGGTAAGGAACGCCGAATTGCTGAGTTGGATTTCCAGTATAGAAAAATGAAAACAAGCGCACATTACCCTCATCGGAAAAACCGATGTAGGGCCCATCGCCAGCCGCACCGTAGCCATTATCAAAATCACCCGTGACTGCCGC
>DAIQNO010000399.1:0-1996 GCA_036788355.1 Opitutales bacterium
AGCGGGGTGCTGACCTATCGCTTAGCTCCGGGTTCCCGCGTCTTGGAGATTGAGCTGGGTCTGGATTGGGGTGACCCGCAGACGTTGCTGAAGTATCGCGTGCCGACCCTGCATCGGGGCACCAATGCGCGTTTTGGGGCCCCGTTTGGCTCGTTGCTGCGGCCCCAGCGACCGGGTGAGCCCCGCGCGGAAGCGATGTGGGAGGTGCCGGGCAGCCGGTGGGCGATGGTTCAGGACGACGCCGCGCAAGAGGGCGTTTTTCTGGTCAGTGAGGCCAAGTTTGGTTTTGCTGCTCGGGAGGGCGTGCTGGATCTCTCGTTGATCCGGTCTCCGCTGCACACGGGGTCGGAGGGTGAGGAGCACCATTGGATTTTTCCCACCGGGGCTCAGCAAGAGCCGTGCACCGAGGTTTACACGGACTTGGGAAAGCACCGCCTGCGCTGGGCTGTGGGCTATTACACGTCCGACTTGAAGCGGACGGAACACCCGGCGGCCCTGGCCGATGTGCTTTACACGCCGGTGATTCATTACCTGGGTCAGCCTTGCGGGGCCGGGTTGCTCGGTTTTGAAGGTGGGGAGTCGCTGATTCCATCCTGGGCGCAACCTCTTCCGGGTGGTGACTGGGTGCTGCGGCTCCAGGAAGTGATGGGGCGCCGGGGGGTTGTTCGGCTGAACTTGGCGGATGGGGTGAGGGCGGCGCGCTGCAACTTCTCGGGCGTCCCATCGGCCGGCGCGGTCGAGACTGCTGGCTTTGCCTTCCGGCCTTACGAGATCGTCAGCCTGCGGATCAGCGGCAGTCCGGGGCGAGTGATGTGATGAGGGATGTGACTTCAATTTCGCTTTGGGTTTTACCTGGGGAACCGGAGTGCGTGCGGCTGGCCGCCCAGGACCTGGCCGGCGACCTGGAGCGGGTCACCGGGCGTCGTCCGCCGGTCGTCTCTACCTTAGGTGAATGCTCCGAGGGTTGTCTGGTGGTTGGCACGGTGGGGAATCCGGAGCAGGAGCGGCTTTTCCCGGAGGATTCCGATCTGCTTGGTCAGTGGGAAGCGGGGCGGGTGGAGGCCCGCAACGTGACCATCGGGCCGATCCGCTCGGTGCTGGTGGTGTTGGGGAGTGATGTTCGCGGCACCATGTTTGCGCTTTATGCTTTGGCGGAGCGTTTTCTGGGGGTGGATCCGCTGGGGTATTGGTCGGATCGTGAACCGGAACCGGTTGCGGGGTTGGATTGGACGGGTTGGTCGATGGAACTTTCCCCGCCAAGCGTGAAGTATCGGGGTTGGTTTATCAACGATGAGGATCTGCTGTCTGGCTGGAAGGATGGTGGCGGCGTCCGCGAGATTGATTACCCCTTTTACCGTCAGGTCACGGCACCCGAGGTCACTGACCGGATCATAGAAACGGTGTTGCGGCTGCGCTTGAACTTGTTGATCCCTGCGTCGTTCACCGATCTTGCCAATCCTGCGGAGGCTTATGCGGTCGAGGCGGCGGCAAGGCGTGGCTTGTTCGTCAGTCAGCACCATATTGAGCCTCTCGGGGTGAGTGCCTTTGCTTTCCAGAATTATTGGCGGGGTCGGGGACGCGAGGTTGCCTTTTCCTACTATCAACACCCGGAGGCATTCGAGGAGGTTTGGCGCCACCATGCTTCGTTGTGGGGGCGTTTCCCTAATGTGATCTGGCAGCTTGGCTTGCGCGGCATCGCGGATCGCCCGGTCTGGGAGTCAGACGCTAGTGTTCCGGCTGACATGCCGGGCCGTGGGCGGCTGATTTCCGATGCGATGCGGTTGCAATGGGAAATTGTTCGATCGGTCGATCGGAGCCCTGAACCGCTGGCCACCACGACACTGTGGATGGAGGGGGCCGAGCTGAACCGCAGCGGGTATCTGCAATTTCCGCCTGGAGTGATGGTGGTCTTTTCCGATAACTCGCCTGGGTGGAAATGGCAGGAGGATTTTTATCTCGCCGCTCGACAGGTGGGACGTCGTTACGGTTTTTACTA
>DAIQNO010000400.1:0-1990 GCA_036788355.1 Opitutales bacterium
TTGACCGCGACAACGACACCCGCATCCTCACTAAAATCCCCTTCTGCGACTTTGGCGAGCTCCTCGACCCACCCAGCGTCGATGTCACCGCTCACGTCCTCGAAGCTCTTGCCCTCGCCGGACGGGGCCTCGGAGACCCCATCGTCGCCGCCGGCCTGCGATTCATTCAATCCGAACAAGAGCCCGACGGGAGCTGGTTTGGGCGCTGGGGCGTCAACCACATCTACGGCACCGCCGCCGTCCTCCCGGCCCTCCAATCGCTTAACCTCGACCTCACCCAACCCTGGATCCGCCGCGCCGCGCAGTGGGTGGCCGACCACCAAAACCCCGATGGCGGCTGGGGCGAAAGTTGCGCCAGCTACATGGACGCCGCCCAGCGCGGCGTCGGCCCCTCCACCGCCTCGCAAACCGGTTGGGCCATCATGGCCCTCGTCGCCGCCGAAGATCCCGCCCACGCCGCCGCCGTAGAGGGTGGCCTGGCCTACCTCGCTCAGACCCAGCGCCCCGATGGCACCTGGGAGGAACCCTACTACACCGGCACCGGCTTTCCCGGCTATGGCGTCGGTGCCCGCATAGCCATAGACCACTCCACCACTTCCTACCTCCGCCAAAACACCGACCTCCAACGCTCCTTCATGATCAACTACCACCTCTACCGACACTACTTCCCACTCATGGCCCTCGGCCGCGCAAAAACCTGGCTCAGCAGCCAACAGCACCCTACCAACTGACCAGAACTGCGGAACCGTGGACGGGTAAACCCGCTCCATCACGTTTAACTCCGCCATTCCTCCCCAACGAAGTCTCGAAGACAGAATCCCGCCGTCGCCACCCCAAGACCCCAACGCGTAGTCCCAGAACTCCCACCAGCCCAGCGCGTTACCTCCCAAGAAATCGATGAAAAGTTACACTGATGGCGACTTCGATGCGGCTCCCTGGATCGTCGGCGGCATCTTGCTCTGCGCCGTGGCCGTCGGCTTATGGATCTTTTTGCCGCAGGATGATGAGGCCGTTGCCCCACCACTAGCGGGCGGCCCAGACGCACCATCGACCGCGCCAGCCGCGGGGCAAACACTCACCCAAAACAACCCGCCGCCCGAAGGCTCCCCCGCCATCGTCCCCACCGCCATTATTGAACGGGGTGCCTTGCTCGATGGCCTCCCACCGCCCATCAACCTCGATACCGACGGCTTCGGACGCATCGCTGAGCGCTTCCTCCTGGTTCACGGAGGCCGCGAATACATCAACGCCATCACCGCCATCGGCATCGAGGGCTCCTTTACCGTTGGCGGAGGAACCTTCGACCTCTACCTGATGAAGCAGCCGCCCACCAGCGTCTATCTGAAACTCACCTCAGGCCAACAAAACCTCCTTACCGTATCCGGCCCCGACGGTGTCTTCCGCGCCGCCTACGAAGGCGAAAACCTCATCTTTCAAGAAAAACTCACCGGCCAAAATGCCACCGTCATCCAAGAAATGGGGGCCGCCTTCCTCCCCTTCGCCGAGCTATGCTTCTATGAACGCGGCGAAGCCCTTAGCATCACCCACACCGAATACAATGGACAATCCGCCATCCAAATCAACTTCACCCAAAACGGACGGGCCGGACTCGCCATCCTCCACCCACGACGCTACTGGCTACTAGCCCACGAAATCGAGTATTCCCCGACACGCCGAGAACGCCTCGAACTACGCGACTACCGGCAAGTCGGCAAAACCTGGATGCCTTTCGAAGTCATCTCCTTTCAGGACAAAACCGTCGTCAGCCAACTCGTCGCCCGATCCGTCACCATCAACCCCGGCGTCCTCAGCGAACTCTTCTCAAAACCCATCGGAGTCACCCTCGAAAGCGACCCAACAGTCACCCCCTAAATGGTGAATCCAAGCCCCAACGGGGCGACAGGTGAAAGCCCACGGGTGGAGCGAAGCGCAACCCTGGGTCTGCAAACCCCGACATCCATCGCCCTGAAACGGCACGAGAACGATCGGC
>DAIQNO010000401.1:0-1988 GCA_036788355.1 Opitutales bacterium
TCCCTGGCCACCGGAGCCACCAAGGGAGACTGCGGGCGACTGGCCGACGCCAGGCGCACGGCGTAATCGACCACCGTCATCGCCACTGGCACCTGCCGCACCAACCCCTGCAGGGCCAGCACTTCCTCACCCGAAAGCACCGATTCGAGGGCTCGGCGAGAGCCGTCGGTGGTGCCCGCCACCATCGCCACCTCATCCGCGTGGCTCAGGTAGCCCATCGTCACGTTAAACAAAAATCGGTCGAGCTGGGCCTCTGGCAGCGGATAGGTGCCCTCTAATTCGAGGGGGTTCTGCGTCGCCAAAACGAAAAACGGCGTCGGCAGGCGGTGGGTATCGCCGGCCGTCGTCACCTGGCCCTCTTCCATCGCCTCCAGCAGTGCCGCCTGGGTCTTTGGCGGGGTGCGGTTGATCTCATCGGCCAGGAGCACCTGCGTAAAGATCGGCCCTGGCACGTAGCGGAAACTCCGTCGCCCGGTGGCCCGATCCTCCTCCACCACCTCGGTGCCTAGAATGTCCGACGGCATTAAATCCGGCGTAAACTGAATCCGCTTGAATTGCAGGGACAGCGACTCCGCCATGGTCCGCACCAGCAACGTCTTTCCGAGCCCCGGCAGACCCGTCAACAACACGTGACCCCGCGCCAGCAACGCCACCATCAGCAGCTCCACCACCGCCCCTTGGCCCACCACGCGCTGCCGAATCTGCCCGAGCAACCGCTCACGCACCGCTGCCACCCGCTCGACCAACGCCTCATCCGCCCCATTTTGCATCACCATGTCCAGCACCTAACCCCCAACCCCCCGCCGCTGCAACCCCGCTCTTTCCGAAATCCCGATGAACATTGCTAGCACTTTTGCCGGTCGGCGATCGAGTGATCGGCGGTAAACCAGCTTTTTTTGGGCTAAGGTTGTGAACTTTCCAAAATCCCCAATTCCCGAAATACGGTTACAGCATTCTCTGTAGTTTTAAAAAAAAGTCTTGCCCTGAGCCAATGTTCCGTGGATTATGTGTGATGTTACGGTGCTCTCAGATTTCTTAAGATTGCCCCAAAACACCTCACTCCTAATCCTCTATTATCCCTATGAAAATCAAAACTTCGGCCCTCGGGTTGGCCTCCCTCGCGGTGGTCGCCCTGGGCACCACTACTTACGGCCAGATCCTTTGGAATGGCTCTGGCGATGGCGTCAACTGGTCTGACGGTGACAACTGGGTTGGTGGCGTAGCCCCAACCGAAGACACGGCTCGCTTTGGTGACGCCGGCCCCGCGACCGTCAGTTCCACAGTCGATGCTGCCACCACGATTCAATTCTTGAATCTCCAACAAGCGGACACCACCGGCACCACTGAGATCTCGCTGGGAGCAAACCTGGTCATCAACTCCAACGGCACAACCGGGTCGGGTCTGACCTATGCTTCGACCATCTCCAACCCGGCGATGATCGTCTGGAACCTTAACGGTAACAATTTGAGCCTGACCTCCAACTCCAGTGTTGCTAAGGAGGCGAACGTTTACGGAACCGTGAACATGAATGCCGCCGATAGTTTCGTGGGCACGACTCGCTTTTCCGGGACGGGTACTACTGATTCCCATACGATCAACCTCGGGTCTGGTGCCAACGTGGCCCAAGTCAACGTCACAGCAAACGGTAGAATCGGTAATTTCAACACTGGTTCTACCGCTGCTAGAGCGGCGAGAGGCCAGACCGTGAACATCGAGAACGGTTCCAACGTCGATGTGTCCAACGGGTCAAGACTCGATTTTATTCGCCGCACCCGGATTACGGCAAACGACATTCAGGCCCTCACGGTCAACAACGCGGGATCTATCGATGTCGCTGAAGACTCGACGGTAGGGGTGGTTTACACTCAAGTCAACCAGCCCGACAGGACGGTCGACATCACGTTCAACAACCAAGCCACCGGCGAGTTGAACCTCGATGGCACCTTGGCCATGTCCCTCACCGAGCGTGGCACGGCTTCGATCAACA
>DAIQNO010000402.1:0-1957 GCA_036788355.1 Opitutales bacterium
GTCTCGAAAAACTCCGCTATCGCAGCCCGCTCGAAGCCCGCCGCGACCACCAAAATTCCATTCCTTTAGCCGCGTGACTTAACTTTGCCTTGTGTCCAGAAAACCGGTGCCGACACATTCCATGCTTAGCTCACCGATGCGCCGGTTCGCTTCGTCGAGCTTATGCTGCGCGGGATCGGCGGTCTCCCGCGCTTGCAACGCTTGCTCGATTCCGGCCAGCGCCTGCGTTCGCCATTCTTCCAAACGCGGAATGGGCACCGCAGTTTCCCGACTGAGCTTATCCAGCGATTCTCCGCGCAGAAGCCGCAGCACGACCTCCGCTTTTCGTTTGGCGCGCCAGCGCAGCGGCGGTGTTTCCAAGCCGGAGTTCCCGGAGGCTCCGCCTCGCGCAACGCGAGGCTCCGCCTCCGGGAACTCCGGCTTGCTGTTTGGGCCTGCGCCCTGGGTTGACGTGATGGGTTGGGACATCGGGTTCATTGGCTTTCGGGTTGGTTACTGTCCCGTGTCCAAGAAAATCGGTGGCGCTATAACAATTAATTTGCCTAATAGGTCCCCTCATTTATGTTCGGCCCTGCTCTCCCTCCCGGGGACGTATCCAACACATATCCATGAAAAATCCTATGAACCAAGCCGTTAAAGCAAGTATCGTCCTCGGTCTCGCCTTCGCCGCCTCTGGCAGCCTGTTCGCCCAAGTTGACCCGCATGTCATGCGCCACTTCCGCTCCTTGCGCCATCAACCCACCACCGCCGAAGCCGCCGCCGCCGAGGCCGCCGCCCAGCCGGCCGCCGCTCCCGTCTCCCCCACCCGCCCCACCGCCACCGTCGCCCCCGCTCCCGACGGCGCCCTGTTCCCGCCCAACGCCAAACCCGGCGAGTGCTACACCCGCGTCCTCGTCAGCCCCCAACTCGACACCGTCACCGAGCGCGTCGTGAAACGCGAAGAGGGCTTCGAACTCATCGAAATTCCCGCCCAGCTCGAGACCGCCCAGGAGCGCGTCATGATCCGCGCCGCCACCGAGCGCCAGGAGATCATCCCCGCCACCTACAAGGAGGTCGAGGAGCGCGTCCTTAAATCCCCCGCCTACACCCGCCAGATCCCCGTCGCCGCCAAATACGAGACCCGCACCGAGCGTGTCCTCGTGAAGCCCGAGCGCAGCTACTGGAAAAAGGGCGCCGGCGCCCTCCAGAAAATCGACGGCGAGACCGGCGAGATCATGTGCTTCGTCACCGACCCCGCCGTTTACGACACCGTCTCCCGCAACGTCCTCGTCTCCGCCTCCTCCTACCGCGAGGAGCAAGTCCCCGCCACCTACGAGACCGTGAAGCGCACCGTCATCGACCAACCCGCCCAGATCAAAACCATCCAGATCCCGGCCGAATACAAAATGGTCGCCGTCCAGAAGGTGAAGACCCCCGCCCGCGTCGAGAAGAAGGTCATCCCCGCCGAGTATGGCACCGTCACCCGCCAGGTCGCCCGCGGCCAGAGCCGTATGGAGTGGCGCCGCATCCTCTGCGAGACCAACGTCACCCCCGAGCTCGTCGCCTCCATCCAGACCCAGCTCAACACCCGCGGCTTCAACGTCGGCGAAGTTGACGGCATCTACGGCAAATCCACCGAGAAGTCCGTCGCCAGCTTCCAGGCCGCCAACAACCTCCCCCAAGGCGGCCTCACCTACGAGACCCTCGCCGCCCTCGGCCTCGATAAGTAAGGGATTCGAACAGAAATAAACGCGCCAAGATGCGCCGGGATTGAATCGCCAGCCAAGGCGCCGACAAGGGAGTTTACCAGAGGTAAAGGACCGAAGGCGGCAACGCCGGATCGCGATTCAAGGCCAAGCAGAATGGCGGGTTTATTTTTTGGCCGAGTCCCTAAGCCCTCGCCTCCTTCCTTCGCGGAAGAGAAAACACCCGCCGCCGACCCCTTCTCGGGTCGGCGGTTTTTTATGCTCCACCGCCT
>DAIQNO010000403.1:0-1955 GCA_036788355.1 Opitutales bacterium
CCTCCCCGGTGAAGTCGAAGGCACCGGTTTTGATGAGGTGCTCAAAAACCCGGCGGTTGACGGCCTTGAGGTCCACACGCTGGGCAAAATCGGCGAGGCTGCGGAAGGCACCGCGGCGGTCTCGCTCGGCGAGGATCGCGGCAGCGGCGGCGTCACCCACGCCCTTAATCGCCGCGAGGCCAAAGCGGATCCTCCCTGGGGAGTCCGCCGCATCGCCGTTGGCCTCCGCAGTCTCGACGCGGTTGGCGGGGGCACGGGGTGTGGCCCCGGAGTTGCGATGGGCGGCGGCTGGCCGCCAGTGGAGGTTGGGCACGGGCGTGAAGGACTCGCGGGACTCATTGATGTCTGGCCCCAGGACGCCGATGCCCAGGCTCTCGGCTTCCTCGACGAAATGGCTGACCTTATCGGCGTTGCCCAGTTCACTGGATAGCAGCGCGGCCATGAACTCGCAGGGAAAGTTGGCCTTTAAGTAGGCCGTGCGGTAGGAAATCATCGCATAGGCCGCGGAGTGCGACTTGTTGAAGCCGTATTCCGCGAATTTTTCCAAGATTCCGAAGATCTTTTCCGCCTCATTAGCCGGGATCCCGTGGGCCCGCGCGGCGCCGTCGATAAACACCTGTTTCTGGGCCGCCATTACCGAGGCGATCTTCTTACCCATCGCCCGACGCAGCACGTCGGCGCCGCCGAGGGTGTAGCCGGCGATCAACTGGGCGCATTGCATTACTTGCTCCTGGTAAACCAGCACGCCGTAAGTCTCTGTAACTAGGTCCCGCACCAGCGGATGCGGCACCTGGATGGTGGTCGGATCCTTCTTCCCCTTGATGTATTGCGGGATAAACTGCATCGGCCCAGGGCGGTAGAGGGCAATCAAGGCCACAATCTCATCGATGCTAGAGACTCCGAGCTGGCGACACAGGGCCTGCATGCCCGGTGATTCTAGCTGGAAAACGCCGACGGTTTTGGCCTCTTTCAGCAACTGGAACGTCGCTGGGTCATCCAGTGTGACGCGCTCCACATCGAAGTCATCGAGGTGGCGGATGGTGCGGAGGTAGGCGGTGCAGTCCGCGATGACCGTCAAGTTTTTAAGGCCCAAGAAGTCCATTTTGAGCAGGCCGAGGTCCTCACTCGGCCCCTTGGCATACTGAGTCGTTAAATCGCCTTCCTGGAGCGTTACGGGCACCAGGTTGGTGATTTCCTGGTCGGCGATGATGATGCCGCAGGCGTGCTTGCCGGTGTTGCGCACCATGCCCTCGATGACCTTGCCCTGCTCGATGATTTCCCTCGCCGTCGGGTTGCTGGCTACCTCCGTACGCAACTCAGCCGACCGTTTCAGCGATTCCTCCAGGGAGATGTTCAGCACGTCGGGGATCATCTTGGCCAGGCGGTCGCCGTCGGCGAAGCTCAGGTTGCGGATGCGCGAGAGGTCGCGGACGATCATCTTCGCCCCGAAGGTGCCGTAGGTAACGATGTTGGCCACCCGTTCCCGCCCATATTTTTCCCGGACGTAGTCAATGACCTCGTCGCGGCGACGCTGGCAGAAGTCGATGTCGAAGTCCGGTGGCGAGACGCGCTCCAGGTTCAGCATCCGCTCGAAAAGGAGCCCGAAGCGAAACGGGTCGATGTCGGTAATCTTCAGACAGAACGAGATCATGCAGCCCGCTCCCGAGCCCCGTCCAGGGCCGACGGGAATCCCTTGGCGTCGGGCCCAGTCGATAAAGTCCCAGACGATCAGAAAGTAGTCGGTGAAGCCCGTGCCGACGATGATGGCCAGCTCGTAGTCGAGCTGGTCGCAGAGGCTCAGCGGAGTCTGCTGGATGCTGCGTAGGTATTCCTCCTGCGCGGCACTCAGGCCAGTTTCGACCGGCTCAGCTAGTAGGGACATCGAGGGCGATCCGTTGCGAGTGCGGTCGTAATCGACGCCGTAGCGCTCACGCAGGCCCCGCTTGCACCGCTCG
>DAIQNO010000404.1:0-1954 GCA_036788355.1 Opitutales bacterium
CCAAGGCATCGGTTGGCATCTTGTTGCCCGTGCTGCTCTGCGCGGATGTGGCGGCGGTTTTGATCTACCGCCGCAATGCCGACTGGAGGGCCATCCATCGCGTGCTGCCAGCGGCGCTGATCGGCCTGGGCCTGGGATTTCTCCTCTTCGACGCGATTCCGGCGTCCGTTTTCTCCCCGGTGGTCGGGGTCATCATGCTGGTAATGACGGCTTTGCACTTTCTGCGGCTGGCGCTCCTTGGGGAGCCCTCTACAGAGCAGACGGAGGCCCTTGCGCAGAATTGGGCTTTTCGAGGCACGTTGGGAACGCTGCTCGGCACCACCACCATGCTGGCCAACGCCGCAGGGCCGGTGGGGGCTCTTTACTTGATGGCCCTTCGACTGCCGCGAGCGACCTTTCTGGGCACCGCCGCCTGGTTCTTTTTCATCCTGAATGTCGTGAAGCTGCCTTTCCAGGCCATCCTCGGCACGGTGAGTCCCGGCTCGCTGAGTCTCAGCGTGCTTCTGGGGGGCGCTGCCGTTGCGGGGGCACTCTTAGGCCCCCACGTGGCCCAGCGACTGCCCGAAAAGGCCTTCTCGACCTGGGTCTGGGTCATGGTCGTCCTCGCCGCTGTGAAAATGCTCTGGAATTGACCGACCGAGCTCCCGGACGCCAAGGGCCGGGCTCGCCGGCATCACCACGGCTGCGGCACGATGCCCGGCGACCTCAGTCCCAGCCGCAGTCGGGTTGTTGCCAGTGCTGAAAGCCGCCTTGCACGTCCAGCGGTCTCCCGGTCGAAGCATCCCACAGCAGCGCACCCGACCGTTTCCGCCGCGGCGACTCACCGTGGCTTTCCCATTTAACCGTTGCTGCGGCGGTGCCAGCAGTCACCTCCAGGGGGTCTAGGACTCCGGATTGCCGGGCCACGGTCGCCAGGGTTTCTATCGACCCCAATCGGGCCACGGGCGTCTGGGGAAAGGCCGCAGAGAACTGCCGTTCGAAAGCCTGCGGATCGGCGGAGCGGTCTAGCGAAAAGAGCAGCTCGTAGTCCTCACCATCGCAGAGGGCGTGGTGCAGGGCGGTTTTTCCGGACTGTCGGGTGAAGCGTTGGGCAGCCTCGGAGATTGGAATGTGGTCGAGGTCGAGCCAGGCGAGTTGGTCTCCCCCCAACAGTGCCGGAAGATCCTTGGCCAGCCCATCGGTCACGTCGATGGCACAATGCACCTGCGGGTGGGACGCCAGCCACGCTCCCTCCGCCAGCCGCGCCGAGAAGTTGAGGTGGTGCCCCAAAAGGGAGCCGCCGAGGTGGCCCGTGACAAAAAGGTGGTCGCCAGTCTGGCTGCCCAGTCGAGCCAGGGGCCGGGCAGGGGGCGTGCCGAGCAGGGTCAGGTGGGCGGCAAAGGTGCTATCGTTGCCCTCCGCCAAATCACCGCCCACCAAAGATAAACCGACCGACTGGCAAGCCGCCACCAGGCCCGCGTAAAACCGCTCCAGCCAGGCCAGGCTGAGGTTGCCGCCAAAGGTCAAGGCCAGCACCCCCGCCAACGGGTGCCCACCCATCGCGGCCAGGTCACTCAGGTTGCGATGCACCAGCTTCCGGCCAACGGCCTCCGGGGGGGCTGAGTCATCAAAATGCCGCCCCCACAGCACGCCGTCCACCGTCACCAGCACGCTTTGCCCAAGCACCGCCACCACCGCCGCGTCATCGCCGAAACCCGCTGGGGCGGCGGGCGAAACCGAGCGGATCCAATCGGAGATTTCCGCGAGGAGGCCAACCTCGCCGTAAGGGGCCACGGACGCCAAAGGTTCAGTCGAAAACGGGTGCATAGAGGGCAGGGCGGGTAGGCAGGGGAAAATAAGCGGGTAGGGGGGTGCGCGGTAGAAATAAGCGCGGATAAGCGGGTAGGGGGGGTGCGGGAGCTTTAATCAGCGGTGTTTTATGCCATGCTGCGACTGTTTATCATTAACAGCTAAC
>DAIQNO010000405.1:0-1953 GCA_036788355.1 Opitutales bacterium
GCCGAAGTAGCTGGGGTCTTGGAAGCCGCAGGCGTAGGCTACGTCGCTGACCGGGTCGTTGCTGCTGCGCAAACGCCGGGCGGAGGCCTCGAGCCGGAACTGGTTGATGAGCCGGGAGGGGGAGAGGCCCAGGGTTGATTGCAATTTGCGCTGGAGTTGGCTGCGGCTCATGCCCAGGTGCCGCTCCAGGTCGGCCCCGCCGAGGCTGGCGTCGTCGAGGCGGGCCAGGATGAGTTGCCGCACTTCTTCCAGCCAGTCGGCTTCGGCGGGTGCGGGGCCGGGGAGGTCTGAGGCTACCAGCAATTGTTCGCGCAGGTGGGCGGCGGCCCGGTCGCGGAGGTGGAGGAGGTTGCGCAGCCGCAGCTGGAGCTCCCGTTCGTTGAATGGCTTGGTGAGGTAAGCATCCGCCCCCCGCTCCAAACCCTCCAGGCGGTGTTCTTCGGCGGATTTTGCGGTGAGGAGCAAAACGGGCAGGTGGCTCGTGCGGCGGTCGGCCTTGAGGCGGGCGCAGAGTTGCAGGCCATTCAATCTGGGCATCATCACGTCGCTCACCACCAGGTCTGGGATTTCCCGAAAGGCAATGTCTAGCCCCTCCTCCCCATCGTGGGCTACCAAGGTGCGGTAGTGGGCGGCGAGGCTCTCGCGGAGGTAAGCGGCTACCTCCGCCTGGTCTTCGACGATCAACACCAGTGGGCGGTCGTGGGGGGCAATCGCGACTTCCACGGCAGCAGCCACTTCGATCGGAGGCGGTGGAGCCGTTGGCCGCGCCGGCTGCTCGGCCGGGTGCAGCGGGAAATCGAGGCGAAAGGAGGTACCTACCCCCGGACGGCTTTCCAGCGTGATTTTGCCCTGCAGGAGTTCGGTAAGTTCCCGGACCACCGCCAGGCCAATACCCGTGCCACTGGCGACGCTGCTCGGCACCCGCCCGAAGCGCTCAAAAATGGTCTCTTGGTAGGCCTCGGGAATGCCCTTACCATTGTCGGCCACCGTCATCGACCAGCGGCTGGCGTCATGATCGAGGCTCACGGTAACGCGCCCGCCCGCCGGGGTGAATTTCAGGGCATTGCCCAGCAGGTTGGTGAGGATGCTTTCCACCTTGGGTTGGTCAATCAAACAGGAGCCCAGCGCGCCTGGCTCTGCCCCGCGGTAAGTCAGGGTAATGCCCAGTTGCTGGGCCTCATCGCGAAAGCCTTCGCTTAATTCCGCCAAAAAATGGTCGAGGTCGGTAGGCTCGGGATCAACGCTGAGCCGCCCTTCTTCGAGTTTGCGGAGGTCGAGCACCTGGTTGATGAGGGAGAGGAGGCGTTGGCCCTGCCGGACGATCCGCCGGGCTTCGCGGCCCAGCGTCGGGTCGGCCAGCTCCGTCGCCCGGGCCCGCAGGCGTTTGGCAGGGCCCAGAATCAGCGTCAGCGGCGTGCGAAATTCGTGGGTGAGGTTGGTGAAGACGCGGGATTTGAACTCGTCCAGCGCCAGCAGTTGTTCGTGGCGTTGTCGCTCCAGCCGGCGGCGGAGTATGGAACGGCCCACGAGCAGCAGCAGGAGGAAGGAAAACAGGGCCAGCCCGATCCGTACCTTTTCAATCTCGTACCAGTAGGGCGGCACCTCGATGGCCAGCGCCAGGGTCTCCGGGTTCCAGTTGCCCCGGCCGTCGTCGGAGCGGAGCTGGAGGCGCGTGACGCCGGGTGGGAGATCCGTAATCGTCAGGCTGCGGCCCGTTCCCAGCGCTTGCCAGGCGTCACTTTCTTCCGCCCGGCGGTAGGCGTAGCGGTAAGCCCCCTGGGCATCGTAGGCGAGGGCCGAGAAGTTAAGCCGCAGCACCCGTTCCCCCTTTTTGAGGGCGAGGTAGTGCCCGCCCTCCCGGGTTTCGGGCAGGTCGACGCGGTGGCCGTTGGCGGTCACTTCGTGCATGACCAAGGGGGCGAAGCGGAGGTCTTGGCCCACACTATCGGGGTG
>DAIQNO010000406.1:0-1952 GCA_036788355.1 Opitutales bacterium
CCTGGAACCCCTGAGGGCTCTCGGGTACGATGAAGTTTACTTTGAGTTTAAGGACGAGCTGAGCCCAGGGGTTATCAAGACGCTCGACGCCTTCCAGTGCGTGGTGATGCCACTGCGGCTGCAGTAGGTCGGAGAGGCCCGTCGTCAGCGGTAAACTTTTTTGGTAACTTTAGCCGATCAGATCGGTCGATATTGTAACGATGACGGGACTTGAGGCCGCTGGTGGAGCATTGCTCCTGACGCTATTGTTAAGTATCGGCAATGCTCGCTGGGGCAGCCTTCGGGTGGCATTGTTTAATCGCTGGCTTCGCTGGCTGGCGATCTCGGCCTTCTTTGGTTTCATGTTGGCCGATGTCGCCAAGGTCGATCGGCCACTGTGGGCGCTTTTGGCGGTTGGGGTGCTGAGTTGGGCACTGCTCGAAAGCCTCTATCACTGGCTGTGGATCGCCGCTGCCAGCCGCAGTGATCCACAGATCTTCGTCCGCTATCGCCCCAACGTCGATGGCGATGAGTGGCCGACGGATCGAGCCTCGCTCCTGCTGCGGGACTGGCTCCGAGCCCAGGGAATGCGGAAACTCTGCTCGGGCAAGGCCGACCTTGGAACCGTCGGCAGCCTGCGGACGACGGTTTACCAGTCAGAAGACAACGCCATCCGCTGCCAGGTCTTTTTCTTTCCGCCGGGCTCTGGTCGAATCCAGACCGTCTTTCAACTGACCTCGAAAACGCCGGAAGGGGACATCATCGTCACGGATAACTTCTTCCTGCCGTCGGCCCTCTTTTGGCCGACGAACTGGTTCGTCGAACGTCACCCCTTGGAGTCGTCCTTAATGCGACTCGCCCGGCGCCATCGAGCCCGACTGACGGAGTTTGCGATCGATACGGTGCCCTGGAGCGTCGAAGACCCCTTGGTCGAACTCAATGAGCAGCAGCGGACGCTGGAGGGCTTTAATCTCCGCCAGGGCTACCTGCAGCCTTACGAAGTCCGCGAGGAAGAGGGCACCTTGACCAGCCAGGCCCGGTACCGTCTGTGGAAGGAAGTCTGGCTGCTCAACTACTTTGGCCGACCGCTGCGATCCGCCAAGTAGGCCTTCCAAGCGTCAGCCTAGAGTCGTTAAAACCGCCCGTTGATGGCCTTGAGGCGGTCCCACTCGGCCAGGTAGCGGTGTAGGTGGGGTCGGGAGCCGTCGGCGTGGGTGGTGGCCAGCTCACGCACCAGGGCCTGCTCGCGGTCGTAGGCGGCGGGCGACAGTAATCCGCCAAAGTGCGCGATCCTGGCCCACAGCAGGTGAGTGGTCAGCGCATCGAACTCGTTGTAAGCGACAATCTCTGCGAGACGACCGGTGGCGTAAAGTTCCCAGACCTGATCGCCGGCTACATCGACCTTGCCGGGGATGCCACAGACCCGAGCGGCCTCGTCGAGGCGCGGCGTATTGCGTCCCGCCCCGAGGGCGTAGGCCAAGTCGGCGTGGTAGTCGCTCGACGCGGAAAAGTAGTCGGAACCCTCCCACGGCTTATCGGGCCGCTGGCCGAAACCATGGCCGCTGAGGCCGTTGGCCACCGCCCGTTGCAGCAAGATGGGAATGTCGCTGTTGGCCGAGTTAAAGCCGACCAGTTGCGGCTTCCGAGCCCCCACGGCCTTCAAAAAGCTGTCGAGAATCACCCTTTCGCGACACTTTTCGGGGTCGCGCGGGTCGCTGGGCAGGGAAACCAGCTTGAGCGTGACCCGCTGGCCCTCCGGCGCCTCCGCGTCGGCAATGCTCTCGCGAAAAATCCCCGCAATCGACACCACCCGGCAGAGCATCGTCTTGACGAAAGGGCGCGGAGCCTCAGGAGTCGCGCCCGCCAGCGCCCAGAGTCGGCGGTAGGCATCGGGCAAGGAATAGGGCGGGTCGTGCTTTACCCCGAAAAGCACCTCCGCCGCCATCGGATCGGGCACCCACTCGATGTCGAAA
>DAIQNO010000407.1:0-1949 GCA_036788355.1 Opitutales bacterium
CGCCGTGCGGTGTCCAGCTCGGCTAAGAGGGCCTGTTTTTGCAGGGGGCTGCGGTTGGGTTTTGGGGGGGGAACCACGGTATCTGTGGGGTGTGAGACGACGGATCCGAGGCACCGTGCAGTGAGTTTACCCTCCAAGACCTGCCAGTATGGGGGATTTTCCCTGCGATAAAGTTAAATTCCCTTGACTCCGGGTATTCATCACGGGCTACTGGGACGTGCGTGCTTTGATTCTGCTTGGACTGATCGGGATTTTCGGCCTTTTCGTGGGTTGCGCGACGGAATCGAGTCGAGCGTTGCCGAGCCCTTCAGTAGCTGCGGCGGCGACGCCCTATGGTGGCCAGAAGGTGTCGGTTACGTTGGGCAGTTTTGCTAATCGCTCTGGGTATCAACAGGGCATTTTTTCGGACGGCACCGATCGAATTGGAAGCCAGGCCCGCACGATTTTGGAAGGTCACCTGCAGAGTTCGCAGCGTTTCACGGTGCTGAACCGCAGCGAGATGGAAACGTTAGCCAATGAGGCTCGTTTGAGTGGGGCCGAGCAGTCGATTCGGGGGGCTCGCTATGCGGTGACGGGTGCGGTTACGGAGTTTGGGAGGCGCACGGTGGGCGATGTTCAACTTTTTGGCCTGGCTGGTCGGGGAAAAGAGCAGGTGGCGTATGCTCGTGTGATCCTTAACTTGGTCGATGTGCAAAGCTCCGAGATCGTTTTCTCGGCTTCGGGAGCCGGTGAGTTTTCTTTAGAAAATCGCCAGGTGCTGGGCACCGGTGGGGAGGCTTCCTACGATGCCGCGCTGACCGATAAGGTGCTGGATTTGGCCATCCGTGAGGCGGTGGATGCCTTGTCTATCGGAGTGGATCAGAAGCGTTTTCCCCTCAACTAACTTTCCGAAGCATCGATCATGGCTGATTTCTTCAGACCTTTCCTGGCGTTGGGTGCCATCGCCCTGGCGGGTTGCGTGAGCCAGCCGCAATACTACTGGGGCAATTACGAGCCGGTGCTCTACGCCCACCTCGCACGTCCTGATAAACTGACGCCGGAGGAGCAGTTTGCGTTGTTGACTGAGGACCTGGCCAAGGCGGAGGAGAAGGGTGCGAACATCCCGCCGGGCCTGCTGGCGCAACGGGGGCTGGTTTCAGTCAAGTTGGGGCAACCCGAGGCGGCGCGTGCGGATTTTCTTCGGGAGAAAGCCCTTTTCCCGGAATCAGCCGTCTTTATTGATCGTTTAATTGCCAACTTGCCCCAATGAAAGCGCACGGTCACCATTTTCTCGGTTTTTTTGGCCTGGCCATGGTCGTCGGGCTTTGCGGCTGCCAGACCCCAGAGCCTTACGACTACACCGCATTCGAGGCGGCTCGACCGCGTTCCTTGCTGGTGCTGCCGCCCATTAACGATTCCGCCGACGTCAAGGGCACCTACGGCTACTACACGACGGTGACTCGTCCCTTAGCCGAAAAGGGCTACTACGTCTTTCCGATCGGTTTGGTCGATCAGATGTTTAAAGAAAATGGCCTACCGGAGCCGACAGACATGCACGAGGTTCCGTTGCAGCGGATTAGTGAGATTTTTGGCGCGGATGCGGTGCTGTATATCCGAATCAAGGATTACGGAACCAACTATGTGGTTTTGAGTTCGGCCACGACCGTCAGCGCCTTGGTGCGCCTGGTTTCCGTGCATTCAGGGACTGAGTTGTGGTCAGGGTCAGTTGTCGCTCAGCAAGCTTCAGGAAGTGGCGGCGGAGGGATCATCGGTGCACTCGTCGCGGCAGCGGTTACGCAGATTATCGGTGAATTGAACGACCAAGGGCATATTGTCTCGGCCCTAGCCAATCAGTTGATCGCCAATGAGCTGTTGGCGGGGCCTTACCTGCCTGAGGAACCGGCGAAATAGGACACTAGTGTCCTGCGGGATAAGTTCGTAGCCTAATTTGTCACCTCAATCCAAGCCCC
>DAIQNO010000408.1:0-1946 GCA_036788355.1 Opitutales bacterium
TTGTCACGAATCGTGCTTTTCCTCACTTCGTTCGGGCACGATTCGCGCCAAGCAACCGTCTGGCTATGCTTGGACGTTCGGCAACGTCGATCCAATTTCAAACACACGGTGAGGGGTGTTTTGGTTCGGTGGGTAAATTGAGAAACCGGGAATAGGGTTTCCTTTTCGCGTTGGATGGCCGAGATAAGAAGTCTGGAAGCGCCGCTGGGTTTCTGGTAGGGGTTTAGTCATGAACTTTTTCGAAACCGCCAGCACCACCTGAAAACCTCCCCCGACAACCCTGACCCAGTTCCACCCGCTAGCGGCCCAACCGTAGGCCATTGCCGCCCCTGAACCCGTCCTTTTCCCAATCCGCATTTTTTACCCGCACGATGAACTTTGGCACCTCTTATTACCCCGAAATCACGCCTGAGGCAGAATGGGCTACGGACCTGGCTAACATGGCGGAGGCTGGGCTGACCGTCGTGCGGATTGCGGAGTTCGCTTGGTCGGCGATGGAGCCTCGCGAGGGCGTCTTTACCTGGGAATGGCTGGACCGATTTCTCGACCTTGCGACGGAGAACGGGCTGAAGGTGATCCTTTGCACGCCGACGGCGACGCCTCCCGCGTGGTTGACCCGGCAATACCCGGAAGTCAGCCTGGAGTTGGCGGATGGCACGCGGCGCGGGCACGGTGGGCGGCGCGACATGGACCTCGATAACGAAGTGTACCGTCACTTTTGCGCCGACATCACGGGCCGCCTGGGTCAGCGCTACGGTCAGCACCCGGCGGTGCTCGGCTGGCAGCTCGACAATGAGCTTTTCGGCGTCGAGGGGCCGGGCCTGCCCCCCGGTTGCCACAGCCCGGCGGCGACGTTCCGGTTTCGGCAGTATCTCAAGGAGGTCCACGGCGATCTCGCGACCTTGAACGCCCGCTGGGGGACGCGCTTCTGGAGTCAGGAATACAGTGATTGGGGCGAGATCGAGACGCCCCGCCATCCCCGCGCTACGGCTGGCCACTGGATGGACTTTGCCCGCTGGTTTAACCACAGCCTGGCCAGTTTCCTGCGCCTGCAGGCCGAAGTCCTGCGTTCCCACATTTCCCCGGCGCAGTTTATCACCCATAACAGCACGGCCATTTTTGACCGCGGCACCGACCATTTCCAGCTCGCCGAGTCACTGGACCTGGTCGGCTGGGATGCCTACTACGGAGCTGCCGGAAACCCCTACCCCGAGGCCTTCACGGCCCTAGCGCACGACCTGTTCCGCAGCATCAAGGGGAGGCCATTTCTGGTGCTGGAAACCAACCCGATACCGCCTTCTCTGCCGAGCCCGGCGGCCTTTTTTGCGGAAATGCGGGCCCACGGGGCCTCGATGGCCATCCTCTGGCACTGGCGGGAGCACCCTGCCGGTTGTGAACGGCGCAGCGACACGGTCTGTGACTACGCGGGCCGCCCCTGCCCGCAACGGATGGCCTTTCTGAAGGCCATCACCGCCCGCCCGGAGTTGAAGGAACCGCTGCCCGCACGTTGTGGCCCACGGAAGGTCGCCATGATGCTCTCGACCGACGCGGTGAGTGCCTTCCTGGCGCCCCACCCTTGGGGCCAGCCCCCGCAGCCGTTGCCCTGCCTGCGAGTCGCCATCGAAGCCTACGTCGCCCTGCGCCGCCTCGGGCTGCCGGTCGATGTCGTGCGGCCAGGCGATTTCCTCAGCGCTTACCGCCTCGTGGTGGCGCCCGCGCTGAAGCAACTCGACCTGCCGGCCGCTGAGGGAATGGCGCAGTTCGTGGCCAACGGCGGCACCCTGCTAACCCTCGGAAAAACCGCCCACGAGACCCCCTGGATCAGCTACTACCGCACGCCGGGACAGCCCCTGGCCGAGGTTCTAGGCTTCACCGTCCCCCGAGACCTCAACCCACCAGGGCCTTTGCAGGTGCAACTGACGGCGGCGTCCCATCGCCACCTGCCG
>DAIQNO010000409.1:0-775 GCA_036788355.1 Opitutales bacterium
TGAGTTCTCGCCAACTGAGGGGAATTTGGCTTGCGCGGGGCTTTTGGATAAGGTTCCTCTTCGACGATGAGAGTCGCTGTTTCATTGTTGCTCGCGTGGGCGAGCAATGCCTTTTCGGCGCTTGAGGTGCCGCCTATCATTGAACTGCGTGCCGTCAATGGCGTGACGGTTTCGGTGGTGGCGGTCGAAGCGGCGCTTCCCGAAGGCCTTCGGCTGGCGGTGCTGCCGACGCAACTTTCAGTAGGCTCGGATGTCTCCTTTATCACGGTTCCTTGGGACCAAATCGACCGTCAAAGCCTGACCAACAGTGCACTAGGCGACGCCCTCCAGACGGCTCAAGGGGGCATGACGACCTCACTTCGCCTCGGACCTCACTATTTTGACCTCAAGCTGGTGGATCGAGAGTTGGCGAAACTGAACCCAACCATCACGGTTCTCATTTTGCCCGAACAAACGTTCAGCTTCCCGCTCGTTTCGCTTTTGACGGACGCAAAACTCTTCCATCGGTGGGGAAACTATGCCGATCGCCCGCCTGGGAAGGCCTTACGAACCGGGCTATTTGCGTTGGCGGACAAGCTTGAGGTGATCAAATACCGGAGCGATGCCCGGAGACTGCATTCGGATTTGACGAAGGCTGCCGAGGGACTTGAGGCGATGGCCCAGCGAAATTCCGTATTCGACGTGATGGCAGCGCGTGCCCTCCAGAGAGTTTATCCTTAACCGCAGTGACTTACTCGGGGTACCCAAGGTTTCGCGGGCTGGTTGCGCTCGACCC
>DAIQNO010000409.1:785-1935 GCA_036788355.1 Opitutales bacterium
CCGTGACCTCCGCCAAGCTAGTGCTCTTTCCTGGGAGCGTCGGCGCCCCCGCCGGCCTGTTTAAGGTGGAGATCCCGACGAGGACGTCGGTGCTCCCAGGGGGCGTGGGGGATCAGGCCATCTTGGCGAAAGCCTCCCGCGAGACGGCGTAGTGGAGGGGCTCTCCGTTGAGCCAGCGGCGGCACTCCTCGACCATGGTGAGGCCCATCCGTCCGCACTCTCGTCCCTCAGAGCCCGCCAGGTGGGGCGTGAGGAAGACGTTGGGGAGGTCGTAGAGGGGACTTTCGGGGACAGGGGGCTCCGGATAGGTGACGTCGAGAACGGCCATCAGGTCAGGGCGTTCCTGCATCACGGCGATCAGCTCGTCCTCGCGGACGATCGCGCCGCGGGCGGTATTGATAAAGGCTCCGCCGGGTGGCAGACGGCGGAGGAGGTCGCCGGTGATCATCCCGACCGTCTCGGGCAGCCACGGGGCGTGCAGGGAAACGACGCGGCTGCGCTCGAAAACGGCTTCGAGGGAAACCAGCTCGACCCCGAGCTTCGCGGCCACTTCTGGCGGGCAAAATGGGTCGTAGGCCACCACTTTCACCGCCAGTCCCTTCAGCCACTCGGCGACGCGCCGCCCGATCTGGCCGAGGGAGACCAGGCCGACGGTCGTGCCGAAAGCTCCGCCGCTGTCGAAGTGAGGCGGACGGGCGTTGCGACGGACCTCCCGGAGCAGACCGGGGCAACGATGGACCTGCTTGAGGGCGAGGATGATCTGCGCGAAGGTAAACTCCGCCACGGGAACAGCGTTAGCGGCCCACGCGGAGCAGATCGGGAGCCCGGTCTGCCAGAAGGCTTCGGTGACGGTGTTCTTTAGGGTTCCGGCTCCGTAGAAAACGACCTCCAGGTGAGGCATCCGGGCGAGATTGGCGGCATCGAGTTGGGGTGCTCCCCAGCCCGAAAATAACACCTCAACCCCGGCCAAAGTGCCCGTATGGGCGCCCATCTCTTCGGGGGTGCAGTTTTCCAGCACGACGTTGACCAGCTCGCCAAGGGCGGTGCGGACCTCTGGTGGGTAAATCCGGGCCTGCTGCCCGTGACCGAGGATGATGGCGGCGGTCTTCATTGGGAGGGTGAGGTGGGCGGAAATGTTGAAAAGGGTGGG
>DAIQNO010000410.1:0-701 GCA_036788355.1 Opitutales bacterium
GATATAGCCCGGTGTGAAGCCGCCGTTTGAAGTGGCGGCGACGCCGATGTGGAGCGCCCAGAGCAGGAGCTGGGCGAAGATGACCCAGAGCAGGAACCGTTGGGCTGAGGCGATCCAGAAGAGTTCGGTCTTGCCCTTGAGCCTTGGGTTGGCGACGGGGCCTTGCTTGGTTGGCGGGGCTTTCTTTTCCTTTTCCTTGATGACCTTGGTTTCCTGGCGTTGGCCGGTTTGTTTGTTGTAGCCGCAGTTGAAGCAGACGATGGCGTCGGCGGGGGCTGGCTGGTTGCAGTGGGGGCAGGGGGTGGTTCGTGTGGCCGCGGGTTCGGTGGGGATGATGAGGAGTTCTTCGGCTTCGGAGGCGGCAGCTGCCGAGGGGCGGGGGTGGTTGGTCTGGCCTGGGGGGGCTTGGGTGGGGCCACGGCTTCGTAGCAGGGTTGGCAGACATATCGGCCCTGCTGGTCGCGGACGCGGGGGGCGTTGGCGACATTGGTGCCGCAGCGGATGCAGGCTTTGTGGGGGGCGGTGGAGGTGGGCATGGCGGGGCGCTCCGGTTCCTGATGCGCCGCGATTCGGCGCAGCATGATCATAGGATCGAACGCGAGCGCCGATAAAGTTATAATATCAATGACTTAGCGTCACACCGCGTCACACGCTGGCACACGGGGCGCGAGCGCCGTCGGATCGCCCCGCATGGTTCGGAC
>DAIQNO010000410.1:711-1574 GCA_036788355.1 Opitutales bacterium
TGTGGGGGCTGCGCCTAGGGATTTTTTTTGAGTTTTGAGATTGGGTGGGTGGAGGGGGTGCGCGGGACATGGAGTTGGACGCATGCCCGCGCTGCGCGTGGGCATGTCACCCGGCGTGGAGAGGGGGGACCGGGATCAGTTCAGCATGCCCTTGAGGAACTGGCCGGTATAGCTGCCCTTCACCTTGGCGACATCTTCGGGGGTGCCGGTGGCGATGAGGGTGCCGCCGTTGTCGCCGCCTTCGGGGCCGAGGTCGATGATCCAGTCGGCGCACTTGATGACATCGAGGTTGTGTTCGATGACGATGAGGGTGTTGCCCTGGTCGGCGAGTTGGTTGAGCACGCTGATGAGTTTGGCGATGTCCTCGAAGTGGAGGCCGGTGGTGGGTTCGTCGAGGACATAGAGGGTGTGCTGCCCGGTGGCGATGCCGTGGTGGTTGACGCCCTTGCCGAGTTCGGTGGCGAGTTTGATGCGCTGGGCCTCGCCGCCGGAGAGGGTGGTGGAGGGCTGGCCGAGGGTGATGTAGTCGAGCCCGACATCGCGGAGGCACTGGACGAAGCGGAGGATCTTGGGGTGGTTCTCGAAGAAATCGCAGGATTCCTCGACGGTCATGGCGAGGACCTGGGCGATGTTCTTGCCTCGGAAGGTGACATCGAGGGTTTCGCGGTTGTAGCGGGTGCCCTTGCAGACCTCGCACTCGACGAAGACATCGGGGAGGAAGTGCATCTCGATTTTCTTCACGCCCTGGCCCTGGCAGGCTTCGCAGCGGCCGCCCTTGACATTGAAGGAGAAGCGGCCGGGCTTGTAGCCGCGGATCTTGGCTTCTTTCGTTGAGGTGAAGAGCCTGCGGACCTCGTCGAAGA
>DAIQNO010000410.1:1584-1896 GCA_036788355.1 Opitutales bacterium
TGGGGGACTGGTCGACCTCGATGACGCGGTCGATGTGGTGGAGGCCGTTGATGCGTGTGTGCTGGCCGGGCTTGTTGCGGTGGCCGTTGAGTTCGCGGAGGACGGACTTGAGCAGGATCTCATTGACCAGCGTTGACTTGCCCGAGCCCGACACGCCGGTGACGCAGACGATGCCGCCGAGGGGGAAGGCGGCATCGACTTCCTTGAGGTTGTTTTCCTTGGCGCCCTTGATGGTGATGGCTTTTTTGTCGCTGAGCGGTCGGCGCTGCGCGGGAACGGGGATGGACTTTCGCCCGGAGATGTAGGCGCCGG
>DAIQNO010000411.1:0-1251 GCA_036788355.1 Opitutales bacterium
GGGCAGCGGGCTGGTGAATAATGGGCGAGATGCGCCGGGGATTTTCAAGCTATTCGAGGCGGTCGCGGATGAATTGCAGGGCGTAGTAGTAGTAGCCGCTGGCCGAGGCAAAGCACAGTAGGAGGATGGCGGTGGCCAGCACCTCCCCGCGCCCGTAGCCCATCAGAAACCAGCCCAGGCCGACGGAGCTGAGGATTAACGCGACCAGCACGCCCAGCAGCACGCCGTTACTGGCCCGTTCGAAGAGCGGACGCCGGACCGGGAGGAGCAGCACGGGCAGCAGCGTGGTGGCCAGAATCCAGAGGCCCATGCGCGTGGGAAAGCTCATCGCCGGGGTGCCGAGCAGCGTGGCGGTCTCGGCCAGGGCTTGGCTGAGGGCGGTGCCTCGGCTGGCCACCAGCAGTTGGCGGGAAAGCTCCCGCCCGCTGGCCACCTCCAGCAGCACCGCCTCGACCTCCAGCCGGGCCTCACCGCCGACCTCGCGGAAGGTGCGCACCCGCCCGCCGACGGCGTAGGTGGCACCCGCGCGGGCCGCCTCCTGGAGGAGCTGGGTGGAGGGGTCGGTAGTGGGTAAGTCCCACTGGATGAGTTCGCGAAAACGCTCATCGATACGCCGTTGGGTGAGGCGCAGGCGGTCGGTGCGGGCAATGGCTTCCCGCACGGGGTGGGAAACCGTGGCAAACGGGTCCTCGGCAAAGTTGCCGAAGTAGGTAGCCTCGCGGGTTACACCGGGGACGGATTGGACCCATTTTGCCGCCGCGAGGGCCAGATCAGCCACCAGGGCCTGCTGCGGCGGCGTGATGGTCGGGCGTTCGGGCGCAAAGAGCCCGATGATCGCCACCGCGACCCCCACCAGCACCAGCCGCATCACCCAGCCGCTGCCGCTGAGCCAGCGCCCGATCCAGCCGAGGCTGATCGCCGTAACGACCCAATTATTGGCTAATTTTCCGAGGTTCATAAGCGTTTACAGGGTTGAAGTTGAGCGTAGGGTTGGTGGGGGTTGGTGGTGCGGTTCCGTGGCCGGGGTCGGCGGGCGAGGTGGGGTTACGCGCCGGAGGTTTTGGTGAGGTTGCGGTAGAGGCTGGTCAGGGGGAGCAGCGGCAGGCTCATCACCACGGCGGACAGGGTCAGCCCGCCCACCAGCAGCCACCAGATCAGTTTGATAGTCGGATAGTCGAAGATCATTGTCAGTTTCCTTTGGGTTCAGGCGTGTGCGGTTTCGTTGGCGTAGCGGCCGGTGCCGAGGCTGCC
>DAIQNO010000411.1:1261-1894 GCA_036788355.1 Opitutales bacterium
GGGGTATTCCAGCACCATGCGGGGATACAGCAGGTGGAGTTGATACGCGCCAAAGACGTGCAGCGCGATGACCCCAACCAGGGCCACGTCGGAAAGTAGCTTGACCAGGGCCAAGCCGATGATGATGGCCGCCGTGACCGCAGCAACCGTTAACCAGGGAGAGACTTCGGTAATCATAGAGAGGTGTGTTTGGAGCGTTAGAAGTTGGTGTGAAAGGGACACCCCGCTACCCCCGAACCGCACCTTTGCGGCATCGATGGGCAGCGTTGTGGCCCTTTACTTCATATAACGCTCCCGAAAGTGCCGAACTTACGCAGAGCAGGCGTTTTTTGGGGAAAAATGCGAGGGCGGCACGATGCGGAGCCTCTTTGGGTGGCGCGCTGCGTCTCGCGGCGCACGACGCGGAGCGAGACGCTCCGCGCTACCTATGTGGGGGAGCGCCGCTGCGCCGGAAGGCCACCGCCTGAGTGCTGCCGCACTCTGCTGCTCCGCAGCACCGCCTGTGTCCTCCCTGCTTCACGGCGCCATACCTGGCTGGCTGGTCAGCTCAACCCCCTACTGACCTGAGGGCCAGCCGGAAGCCGAGGAAGTGGTAGCGAAGGCCAGGCGAGAAGTTGCTGCGATTCGCCGACC
>DAIQNO010000412.1:0-1884 GCA_036788355.1 Opitutales bacterium
ATTCAACTGAAGTGGCCTGAATTGGGTCGATAGTGTCATCGGAAACGTCGCCATCCTGGGGAAAAAAGGGTTGAGAAGTCGGAACACTGCCGTTGGGTCACTTTGAGTAAAGAATCCACTTTGCATCGAGGTTATACTCATCAAATCGGTCATAGATGGCACCCACGGAAAGCCACCGAAAAACCCGCAAGTTGGCTTCAAAAGTATTGCGCCCTTCATCGGTAATCTCCTCACCACCCGTCATCGAAAAACGTGCTTCATCGGGCTCCGTGCCCATCAGATCGGCAATGAAGGCACTGCCGACGTAAGCCGCCAGGCCCATCGCCCGCGCGGAGGTGGAGCGCTGGGTCTCCAGCGAGGGCACTTCGCCGGTGGTCAGCATCAGAAGGATCTCGCTGGACGGGAGGCCGGGCGAGGAGGTAAAGATCACGTTGGGATCGTCAGCGGTGCCCAGCGCCTGCATCCGGACGTCGATGCTGTAAACCCGGCCCGTCGCCACCAAGTCCAGCTCGGGGAGGTTCAGGTTGGCCTCCGTGAATCGGACGCCTCCACTCTGCACGGGCAGCGTGCCGAAGGGAAAACGTAGACTCCCCCCCGTCAATGACACTTCCCCGAGCACCACCGGTGCCCCGATGGTTCCCGTGGCGGTGATATCGACCGTCACCGGCCCGCTGAAAAAGGGTGAGCGCACCCGGAGAAAGCGGAAGCCGCGGGCTCGGACATTGAGCAGCCAATCCCTTACGATCGGTATATCCACCCCTGGAACCATCCCTCCACCTTGATTTCCCGCCGCCCCACCGCCCCCGCCGGTCAGGGAGGCCAGCTCAATCACCATGAAACTATCATCGAGCCGCACTTCCCCTTCCAGAAAGGTCTGACCCGTTTCGCGTGTGACGATCTTGAGGTCTGGAGAAGCCCGCACAATCAATCCCGGCTGGCGCACTACCGGAATCTTTTCTCCCGTAATCGCGAGGTTGAACGCCGGATTTAGAGGATCCTTCGAGAGGTCGATCGTGCCAACCACACTGGCCGTCTGCCCGCTGAGGTCCGCTGACATCTGCACGACCCGCACCAGTCGATCTTCTAGCTGGAGCCTTGCGGTGATGTTGTTGGCCGAGCCCAAGCCCGGAAGGGGCCGCGTTTCGACTCCATCCACCGTGACTTCCCCCGCCAATTTCTGCCCCTGCAGCAACCTCAACTCCGCCTGCACCACGCCTTTTGGCCGAAGTTGCTCCGGCAGCATTGCCCCCAGGCTTTCCAGGGAAAAATCACGCAGCAGGATGCGGCCACTCGCGGCATCGACCGAAGGGAGCTTCCCGGACAGCAGGCCCTTCCAGTCCTCACTCGACAGCGGAAGGTGCCCCTCGATAGTCAAGGGAGCCGCAAAAACCCTCCCAGAGCCCTCGGAAATCGATAACCCGGATGGTTGCAACACCGCTTCGAGCGAGAAGTCCCTTAACAGCGAGCGGGTGGCCGTCACGCGACTGGCCGTTTCCAGAGGCCCAGTGGCACCCTTCGTCTCGGCCAAAGGAGCCGTGGGAGCAGGGCTATCGGTGGCCGCTATGACCGCTTCATTGGCCGCCTCGGACGTCCCCGATTCCGCCGGCGATTCCCCATCAAGCAGCGCAAGACTGCTGGCGGGCGGAAGCGTTTCATCGGCCGGCTCGAGGGAGGGTAGGGCACTCCTCAGGGTCGCCCGTGACAGTTGCACCTTAAACAGGCCCTGAGGGGCACTCGGCGTTCCACTGAGCGTCGCGAGGAGCGACGGGTTTTCTAAAATTACGCCCGCAATTTTCTCAATCAACGGCCACAGTTGGCTCTCGGGGTTAACCTCCACCTGGCCGGACATGGCGGCATTTTCCCGGATAACCATCCCAAGTCGCC
>DAIQNO010000413.1:0-1628 GCA_036788355.1 Opitutales bacterium
GACACGGCCTGGGACGACGCGCCGGAGGTGTGGTGCTGCACGAAATCGCCGGGGTCAACCGCGCCGCCTGATGGGCCGGAAACCTGGGTCGTCAAAACAGGAAGAACATCGTCCACCGGCCCGGGCTGGGCGTCGGCGGTTTGCGTGGGGTTGGACATAGGTGGAGGATTGTAGGAAAAATCGGCCGCGGGCAGTACCCCTCCGGCCAAGTTCTCTCGGAGGGATCATTCATTGATCAGATGAAGAATGTCGCGAGCTACCCAGACCCGGTCCCGCGACCGCCCGGTGACTTCCGAAAGAATGCGCTCGGCTTCGAGGTGCCGTATCAGGTTGGAAGCGTTTTGATTTGAGCACTCCATGGCTTGCGCGGTTTCCACCACGGTCACGGCTGGATTCACAAACAGCCGGTTGACGAGCCGCGCCAGCAAAGGCGAGGCACGCTTTTTCTGCACGGTCTGCAGGTAGCGGTCGCACAAGGTCAGCAACGCTTCGGCGCGGCGGGTGGCGTCCTGCGATTGCGTGGCGATGGCCTCCAGAAAAAAGCGGATCCACGGCACCCATTCGCCGCGGGTGCTCACGCGATAAAGCAAGTCGTAGTACTGATCGCGGTGTGCCTCAAAATAAGCGCTGACGTACACCAGGGGCTTGCTGAGCTGAGCCTGTTGGCACAGCATCAGGGAAATCAGGAGCCGCCCGAGTCGGCCGTTGCCATCGCCGAAAGGGTGTATCGCCTCAAACTGGTAATGAATGAAAGCGAAACGCACGAGTGGCGGCCAGGGGCTGTCGGGCGTATGGATGTACCGTTCCAGGTCATTGAGGCATGCATCCAGATGCGTGGTCGGGGGAGGCACAAATCTGGCGGAGGCCAGCGTGCCGTCGCCGCCGATGATGTTCTGGGCCTGACGGAAGTTGCCCGGACTGACGCCCGGAGCGCAGCGCACCCCCTGCAACAGCGTGGCGTGCATCTCGCGGAGCAGTCGCAAGGAGATGGGCAGGTCGGAGTTCAGACCCAGGTCCAGTGCGCGGATGTAGTTGAGCACCTCGCGCGCGGCACTGGGGTTGGCAACCTGCGACGTCGAGCGATCGATCAGCGCGAGGTCTTCTGCCGAGGCGATGGTGTCCTCGATTTTGGACGATCGAATTGCTTCACGCTGCTTGAACACGCCGGCGAGCAGCTGGGGGTTGATCAGTTGCCTTGCCGTACCCTCCAGCAGGCTGAGGTTTCGTTCGGCTTCCAGCAGGCATTCCAAAAGATCAAAAAGCGTGGTGGCGGGGTTCAGGGCCGCAGGGAGTGGATCGGGAACAAAGCCTTGGCCCTGGGCCGTCCGGTAATCACGGAGGCCGTTGCGCACGAAGGATTCGCCGAAGGTGGTTGGCTCGAGGTGGCCCGGACTGTGTTTTGAGAACGCGGTTTGATCCATGCACAAGTCAACTTACCTGTCGCCGGGCGAAAAACAAGTGAAGTCGAGTTGACTTGCGTAGCGGGGGCGTGGTGGGCCGTTGACTTGCGTCACGGCCTGGGGAGGGTGTCCGCGGGCTTTGGGGGGTGGTGGCTGGGGGGGGCGCAGAATGGGGTGTGAAAGGATGGGGGTGGCGATACTGGGGGTTCGTAGAGCGCGTTGGGGGCC
>DAIQNO010000413.1:1638-1883 GCA_036788355.1 Opitutales bacterium
GGGTTGGCCGGATGCGCCACGTTCTTTGATTTTTGAAGATCGGCGGCGGCTTGCCGGCAAAAAGCCGACCGGAAAACGGACGATCGTGCGTGGGGAGCGGTGCGCGCTTGACGAAAGCCACGGATGGAATCGGTGGGCTTTGGGGGGTGAGGTGGTTGGGGGTGGGTCAGGCGAGGCGGAGTTGGGGGAAGGCGCGTCGGGCGAGGCTGGCGACGGCGGCGACCATGGCGTCGTGGTTGTCGTGG
>DAIQNO010000414.1:0-1830 GCA_036788355.1 Opitutales bacterium
ATTCCGCCTTTTACAGAGCTTTCGTGCTTTGACCACGCCACTCAGTGGGTGGTCACGCATTCCATCCGCGGTTCTTCCGCGAGTGCGGCTTCGACTTTAGCGTGGATGGCGCGTGCCACGTCGGGGTCGAGGGAGTGCAGGCCCAGCTTGTTGAGGAGCAGAAAATCATCCTCCGCCTCGGGGTTGGGTGCGGTCAGTAGTTTCTCTCCGAGGAAAATCGAATTGGCCCCGGCGAGGTAGCAGAGGGCCTGCAGTTCCTCGTTCATTTCGGTGCGCCCGGCGGAAAGTCGCACCATGGCGCGGGGCATGATGATGCGGGCGACGGCGATGCAGCGGACGAACTCGAAGCTATCGACAAAGTCGCGGTCGCCCAGCGGCGTGCCGGGGATGGGGATCAGGGCGTTGATCGGCACGCTGTCGGGCTGGGGATCGAGGTTGGCCAGCTCGGCCAGCATCTTGAGGCGGTCGTCGATGGTCTCCCCCATCCCCAAGATGCCGCCAGAGCAAACTTCCATGCCGGCGGCCCGGACGTGCTCAAGGGTCTGCAACCGGTCATCGTAAGTGCGCGTAGTGATGATTTCGGGATAGAAATCGCGCGAGGTATCGAGGTTGTGGTTGTAAATATCGACCCCGGCATCCTTCAACTTGCAGGCTTGGTCGTAGGTCAGCATTCCCGCCGTCAGGCAGCACTCCAACCCCTCCGCCTTCACCGCACGGACCAGCTCGACCACGTTATTCATCTGGCGATCATTACGAATTTCGCGCCAGGCGGCACCCATGCAGAGCCTCGTGGCTCCGCTGGCCTTGGCGGCGCGGGCATCCCGCTTTACTTGGCCGATGTCGATCAAGTCTTCAGGCTCTAGTTTAGCGTTATGGTGGGCACTTTGGGCGCAGTATTTACAATCCTCACTGCAACGCCCCGTCTTGATCGACTTAAGGGTGCACAGCTGCACGCCGGCCGGGTCTTGCCAACGGTGGTGAACTTGTTGGGCTCGAAACAACAACGTGGTGAGTGGCAGGTCGTAGAGATCGCGCAGGTCTTGAAGTCGGTAATTCATAGTCATGAGGCAAAATTGGGAAAACTCTTCGGGCCTTGGGTCTGACACGCAGCGTTACGCCGGGAAAATCTCGGAGAGTGGGAGTTCCCAGCCGGGCAGCAGCGGGGTGCTCAGCACCGCCGACCGGCCCAGCGTGGCGGTGGGTTCTGGTGCGCTCACATCGCCCCGATAGACGGCGACCGTGGCGGTGTCAGGGTCGATCACCCAGTATTCCGAGACGCCGTGGCCCGCGTAAACGCGACGCTTGGGCCCGAGGTCGAAACGCGAGGTCGAGGGTGAAAGCACCTCGACCACCAAGTCCGGGCCACCTTCTAAACCACGATCGGAAAGAATCCCGTAACGGCCCGTCAAC
Organism: Opitutales bacterium; assembly: GCA_036788355.1. Classification (GTDB taxonomy): domain Bacteria; phylum Verrucomicrobiota; class Verrucomicrobiia; order Opitutales; family Cerasicoccaceae; genus DAIQNO01. The sequence continues at coordinate 1,411 of DAIQNO010000414.1, forward strand.
ACCACCGCAATGTCCGGCTGAAAAACGTTGATATCATCCAGAAAAACATCGAGCGGAGAGCTGTAAACTTTGCCGATGGGGTTCTCTCGGAGGTGTTTCCAAAGAAGACTACTGAGGGCGATCAGGATCTCCTGGTGGAGGCGGTTGGGGGAGGCCATCTGGTAGAGGTGTCCGTCGATGAGTTGATAACGCGGGCCCCCGTCGGGCGTCAGGAGGTAATCCTCGACCGTGCAAAGTCCGGAGCGTGAGGGTGCAGCCATAATTCAGCGGTGGTTGAGGTCTAAAAGGGCTCTGAACAGAGAGTTTTTCTGATACGTTACGCCGAGAAAATCTCCGATAGCGGGAGTTCCCAGCCGGGCAGTAAGGGGGTGCTCAGCACCGCCGACCGGCCCAGCGTGGCGGTGGGTTCTGGTGCGCTCA
>DAIQNO010000415.1:0-735 GCA_036788355.1 Opitutales bacterium
ATGTTTTCCTGCTCCATGCGGTCAGGAAGCTCGCTGGGGCGTTGTTTGGCGCGGGCGAGGCCGACGGAGGCGGTGACGTCGATGACCACGGTGACGTCGGGCATAAAGTCTCCCACGGCGAATTGGTTGATCATCCGGACGGGGTCGTCGGAGAGGTTGCGGGCGATGCCTTGGTAAACGGTGGTCGAGTCCAGGTAGCGATCGCAGAGGACGAGGTGGCCGGCGTCGAGGGCCGGCTGGATGACCTCACGGACGAGCTGGGCTCGGCTCGCGGCAAAGAGGAGGAGTTCGGCTTCGGGGCAGATTTCACCGGCGGCGGCGTCGTGTTTCAGGAGGTGTCTAATGGCCTCGCCGACGGTAGTGCCACCGGGTTCGCGGGTGACGGTTACGTCGTGCCCGAAGTGCCGAAGGCGGCTCGCCAGGCGGTCGATCTGGGTGGTTTTTCCACTGCCTTCACACCCCTCAAAGGTGATGAGCTTTCCGGGGGGCCGACGGGATACCATGTTGACTACGGTCACCCGATTGGATTGCTTGGGCAATGAAAAACGGTGGGATAGCTCGGTTGGTTTCAGGTGCTCTGTCGCCGATGAACCTCGGGTAAGGCTGCTAGTGTCCTGCGAGCTAAACCCGCCCCCGAATCCCCGCCCCAACGGGGGAAAGGTGCAAGCCCTGGGTGAAGCGAAGCGCAACCCTGGGTTTGGGGGAACCAATATGATAGAGCCCTGAAAAGGAGAC
>DAIQNO010000415.1:745-1829 GCA_036788355.1 Opitutales bacterium
CAGGACTTTGGCGGAGGCGCGACCTGTTTTCCCAGGGTTACGCTCCTACGTCGCTCCACCCCGGGCTAAAACCTCTCGCCCCGTTGGGGCTTGAAGGCAGGAGCCGTTGATACGCCACACGCAACTTCGTGCGAGCTATCAGCTCTCGCCCCGTTGGGGCTTGACGGCCAAAGCCGTTGATACGCCGCACGCACCTCCATGTTGGCTATCAACTGTCGCCCCGTTGGGGCTGGATGAACTGGCAAATCAGGCTACGAACTTAACTCGCCGGACACTCGATTGTGGCCGCAGGGACTGATCCCACGCCGTGTTCGTTACCGCCCCGCTTCCCATCGCGCACCTCCTTCCGAGTCCCCGCCGCAGGGAGTGATTCGACGCCTTGATCGTCGCGGATGGGCGATCGAGGCCGAGGGATGGCCCCCAGTCATGGGCACGAGGGGGCAGGGCACCGGGGATTACCTGACTCGCGGGGGCGACGCCACGTAGCCAGTGGGGGCGGGCGACGGCCCGCCTGGCGACCTGGCGAGTCAGTCCTTGGCCAAGTCTGGAGCGACTGCGGCAGCCTCAGGCGGTAGGGGTAGGCGAGGGCTCCTGGGTGGCTCAACGGGTTTAACGGTGACGGCGATTTCGATGCGCTGGTCGCCGCCGCCCTTCACCGCGCCTTTGAGCGGGGTGACATCGCGGAAGTCTCGGCCATAGGCCACGGTGAGGTGCTCTTCGGAGCCAAACTGGCGGTTGGTCGGGTCAATGTCGATCCAACCGAAGGAAGGCAAAAATACCGACACCCAGGCGTGGGAGGCATCCGCGCCGACCAAGCGCTCTTTACCGGGGGGCGGCTGGGTCAGGAGATACCCGGAAACATAGCGGGCGGCAAAGCCCTGGGATCGCAGGGCGGCGATCATGATATGGGCGTAGTCCTGACAGACGCCGCGCCGCAGGGAAAAGGCTTCCATCACCGCCGTGGAGACGTCGGTGGCGGTGGGGTCAAAGGTGAAGCTATCGTGAATGGCCGCTGCAAGATGCCCGGCGCAGGCGAGCAGGCGGCCTTCCGCCGGAAAAAAGGGCTTCGCAAAGTCTGCCAGCG
>DAIQNO010000416.1:0-1808 GCA_036788355.1 Opitutales bacterium
CGGCGCAGGTGCTGAGCTACGGGATCGTCCCGCAGGTCATGCCGGCCTTCTGGGGCATCACCGTCTTCCGCTGGGACATCAACATCCGGGAAAGCGCGATTCTGGGCCTTGTGGGCGCGGGGGGGCTGGGGCTGAAACTCCAGTCTTCGCTGAACGTGCTGGCCTGGCCGCAGGTCACGATGATCCTGCTGGTCATACTCGCCACCGTCGTGATCTCGGAATGGATTTCGGCCAAGGTGCGCGGGGCAATCATCTGAGGGACTGTCTGACGTCAGCACCTACCAGACGGAATTAGGGTTTTGAGCTATGGAGGGTTCTGGTTCATCGAAGCCGTCAAGGAGCGAAGATGAAGCAGACACCCGGAACATCGAAAGATGCCGCTGACAAGCTGGTCAGGGGGATCAAGCGGAGAACCCGCAAGCACTATTCAGCCGAGGAGAAGATCCACATCGTCCTTGCTGGCCTGCGCGGCGAGGAGAGCATATCCGCGCTCTGTCGGCGCGAGGGCATCGCCGAGGGCCTGTACTACAGCTGGTCGAAGGAGTTCCTCGAGGCGGGGAAGCAGCGGCTCGCGGGCGATACGGCGACAGGCCACGACGCCGGAGGTGAAGGAGCTGCGCGCCGAGGCGGCGGCGCTCAAGGAGGTTGTCGCCGACTTCACCCCGGAGAACCGCCTGCTCAAAAAAAGCATGATCGCGGGTGGGGAGGACGACGCATGAGATACCCCGCTTCCGAGAAGCTCGAGAGTGAGCCATTGATGCGCCATTGGTTCGAGCACAATGGCGAACCGCTGCGGCATCGAGCACGTCCGCGGCGCGCCGCACCATCCCCAGGTTCGCCATGAGGCCGCCATCGGTCCGAGGCCCATGGCGGACGGGCAAGATCGAACTCTGGCACCAGACCCTGAAGAACCGCATCCTGCTGGAAAACTACTTCCTGCCGGGAGGCCTCGAACGCCAGATCGGCGCCTTCGTCGATTGCTACAACAACCGCCGTTACCATAATAGCCTCGGCAACCTCACTCCCGATGATGTCTGCCATGGCCGCGGCGCCCAGATCCTGAAAGCGAGAGAGGAGACCAAGAAGCACACGATCCGGCAGCGCCGCTTGCAGCACCAAACCGCCGCCGCCTAAGCTGAACCAGAAACCGAACCAGAGTCTCCGTTACGAAAGCGCTCGCTCTGTCCGAAAAACCCTGACGACGGACATGGTCTTTGGGAGTGTCCGCTTTTGGGTGCGGCTACTATTGATCCTCTGAAACAATCTCCCAGACCGTCCCGTCTTGAGCGGACAACGTCGATACCGGCCCAGAAGCGCATCGACCAAGGCCGGAGCGCAACCTGCGAAGGCGTTCGGTACGTTCACCAAGCGAGCCGGAGTGCATCCTTGATGCGCTCAGTATCTCGGCCCGGAGGAGTCCTGATGGGAAAGACGCCGCTCGCACCACATGGTACATCCTCCGGCCGGTGAGCCGCCCGGAGGAAGGGCCCGCGCCAGGCGCGGGCCCTGCTCAGACGCGTTGGTCCGGCTACTGGAGGCGGGCTTGCGGCACGAACAGCGACATCGCTTCGTTCATGACGTGGAACACCGCCGTGTTGTCCACGAAGGCGCCGTTCCACCCATAGGGCGCGCCCCAGAGCTCGGCCGCCTTGAGGTCCGTTCGGGCGTAGCCGGCGAAGAGCTCGGCGCCCGGGCCCATCGCCCAGAGCGGGACGAGCTCGTTGGTGTGGTTGCCCGAGGACCACTGGAAGCCCGGCAGGTTCCCGGCTCCCCGGTCCTGCACCGCGAGGTACTCGACGAAGGTGTCC
>DAIQNO010000417.1:0-1806 GCA_036788355.1 Opitutales bacterium
AGTTTTACCTTTTTGAACAGCAGCACCCAGCCGATCACCGTTTCCCGAGTGGTGCCAAGTTGCGGCTGCACGGCGGTGAAAACCGACCAGACGACCTATGCGCCTGGCCAATCTGGGACGCTGGAGGGTCTTTTCGATGTCGGGGAACGCAGTGGGGTGCAGACCAAGCACATCACCGTTTACACGGATGACCCCAGTGACCCTGAAGTTCGCCTGACCATGAACTTCCGCGTCCCGCTGGCCCTGGAAGCCGATACGCGCGCCCTCATCTGGCGCCTGGGAGCCCCGGCAACAGCCCAGTCCTTAACGCTGCGCCAACTGCCCGAATCGCCGATCACCCTGACCAGAATAGTCGAGGCGGCACCTTTTTCCGCCACCTGGACGCCGTTCTCCGCCGAGACCAACCAAGCAACCCTGACCCTGACGCCACCGGAAAACCTGGAACGGATGACCAAGCGCTTCCGCGTTTTGGGTGAGCAAGCCGACGGCACGCCAGTCTCCCTGAACCTTTTCGTCATCGTCCGCTAGGGAGCCACCGCCACCTACCGAGGGCCATCCTGATGACCCGTCGGTGGCCATGGAACGGGTATTCACCCGATCCGCACCGGGCTGACGGCGCTCACCCGTGGCGACTAGCTCCGCACCTGGCCCTGTCCGGTGATTTGATACTTATAGGTGCATAACTCCGGCAGCCCCATTGGGCCGCGGGCGTGCAGTCGGTCGGTGGAAATCCCGATCTCGGCACCGAAGCCAAACTCAAAGCCGTCCGTAAAGCGCGTGCTGGCGTTCCAGTAAACCGTGGCGGCATCAACCCCTTGCAAGAACTTGGCCGCGCTCTCGGCGTTGGCCGTGATGATCCCGTCGGAATGGCCCGACCCCCAGCGGTTGATGTCGCTGATGGCCTCGTCAAGGCCGTCCACCACCTTGACCGTCAACTTGTAGTCCAGGTATTCCTCTCCCAGCTCGGTTTCCTTGGCAAACTCGTATTCCAGCTCGGTCGAAGCGAGGAGGATGGCGGAGTGGTTGAGCTGGTCAAAGACGCGCGCGGCAGAGGGCAGGCACCGTAGCTGCACCCCGGCGGCCATCAGGGCCTTGCCGATCCGACTGAGGGCCTCGCGGGCAATACCCTTGTGGACAAAAAGGTTCTCAATCGCGTTGCACACCGCCACGCGCTGCGTCTTGGCGTTTAGGACAATCGCCTCCGCCATCGCCAAGTCCGCCTCGCGGTCGATATACAGCGAGCAGACCCCCTTGTAGTGCTTAATCACCGGGATGCGGCTGTGCTCCGTCACGTAGTTGATCAAGCCCTCCCCGCCACGCGGGATAAGGCAGTGGACGTAGCGATCGAGCTTCAGTAGCGCGTGGAGGGCTTCACGATCGACCGTGGGCACCAGTTGCACCGCAGTTGGCGGCAGGCCCGACGCGCTTAACGCTTCCTGCACGAGTGCGGCGAGAAAAGTGTTGCTGTGAAAGGCTTCCTTGCCACCGCGAAGAATCGCGGCATTACCGCTTTTCAGGCACAGGGCCGCGCAGTCGATGGTCACGTTGGGCCGCGACTCGTAAAGAATGCCGATCACGCCGATCGGCACCCGCACCTTGCGGATTAAAAGGCCGTTGGGCCGCCTCTGCTCGTCCAGAAGAGCTCCAACCGGATCTGGCAAGGCCGCCACCTGCCGCACCCCTTCAGCCATCTGCGCCACCCGCTGCGGGGTGAAAGTCAGCCGATCCAGCAGCGGCGCGTCCAAGCCCGCCTCTCGCCCGGCCGCCAGATCCACCTCGTTGGCCGCCATCAGATCCGCCGCCCGC
>DAIQNO010000418.1:0-1806 GCA_036788355.1 Opitutales bacterium
GCTGGGCCGACCCGAGAGTTTTTTGACCCCGTCCGCTTTCTGTCGAACCCGTCGAGCGGCAAGATGGGTTTTGCATTGGCGCAGGCAGCCGTGGATCGTGGCTATACCGTGGATCTGGTGACGGGGCCGGTGAGCCTGACCGAGCCAGAAGGGGTGATCCGCTACCCGGTGGTGACGGGTGCGGAAATGTTTCAGCAGGTGGATGCGCTTTTCGATGCGTGCGACATCCTCATCATGGTGGCAGCGGTCTGCGACCTCCGCCCAGTGAACCCTAGTCCGCAGAAAGTGAAGAAGGATCAGCTCGCACTGACAGCCCAGTTTGAGCCGGTGGTGGACATTCTCGCCACCGTGGCCGCCCGGAAGCGCGCTGGTCAGACGGTAGTGGGCTTTGCGGCTGAGACTCACGACTTGGCGACGCACGGGATGCAGAAGCTCCAGCGTAAGAACCTCGATCTGATGGCCGCTAACCAGGTGGGCGGCCCCCAGTCCGCTTTCGAGGCGGACGACAACACCCTCCTGCTCCTGCGCGGCGATGGCACCCAGAAGGTTCTCGGCCCGGCACCGAAAACGCTCCTTGCCCCGCAGTTGCTCGGTGAGATTGCCGACTGGCACTTCCGACGCTAGACCAGCCCAACGCGGCTTGGTGGCAGGCCGCTACTTTTTCTGCCACTTCGGTTTCGGGGCCTCCACGGAGCGGGTCTGGTAGTGGATCGAGGCGACGGCGGGGTGTCGGCGGAGGTTCTTCAACAGGGAGGGCTCCAGGCGGCAGCGGAGGCTGTCGGCCAGGTCGAAGTGCGCGGCCAGAGCCTCCACGGTGGTCACCGTCGGCGAGTCGTCCGGGCTATGTAAGGTTGCCGGTGAGGCGGCTTGGTCGAGCCCGTCCGCAGCGGGTTGCCCTGGGGCCGCCGTGCGGTTGGGCTGCAAATCGGAGGCTTCATCGTGGTCGGCAGACTTCTGAGGATCCTCGGTCAGCACGGCCAGGCGCAGGCGGGTGGAGCCTTCCGTGGACTGCAGCAGGTCGTGGAGGTGCTGGGCCAGGTCGAGCAGGGCGGTCGGTTCGGGGCGGCAGATCAGGGTGACGCTCTCCACCAAAGCCGCTAGTCCGACGTTCATCGCGACAATGCGGTTAGCGTTGAGCCGCACCTCCTCCCGGGAGGAATCATAGCGGACTTCCCCCTCGATGCAGAGGGTCGCAGCATCCTGCAGGAGGTGGCTGTAGCCCTCCAGGGCTTCCGGAAAGACGTTGATCTGGTGGTTCATCCGCTTCGTCGAAAGCGTGAAATACGCCCAGGGTTTATTGTCCTTTTTCGTCAGACGACGGACAATCCCCCCGGCCACGCCGCAGAGACGAAATGGCTCGCGATCCCATCTTTTTAAGTCCTCGCCGGGGCCAAAAGAGTTCAGCACTTCGTCGAGGCCGCCAAAAGCGTCCATCGGGTGCCCGGTGACGTAGAAGCCGAGGAGTTCGCGCTCAAACTGGAGCCGCTGGAGTTCCGGCATGGTCGGGGCACGGCGGGATCGGTCGGCGTTGTCATCCGCAGCCTCAACCGCAGACGCACCCGGCGAGCCAGCTCCCGATTTCCCGCCCCCGGCGGCCTTTTTTCCGCGTTTCTTGGCCGATGATGCCAAGGCGGCGCTCGGCGCGTCGTCGAAAAGCTCGAACATGTTGACCTGGCCAGCCGCACGGTCCTTGGCCAGCTCGCCGGCCTCGCTGAGAGTCCCGTCGAGGGCATCGAGGAGGTGCTGTCGGTCCTCCCCGGTGAAGTCGAAGGCACCGGTTTTGATGAGGTGCTCAAAAACCCGGCG
>DAIQNO010000419.1:0-1805 GCA_036788355.1 Opitutales bacterium
TTTACTTCCGGGCTTCTCCTATTTCTTTCAGCCGCTTGACAAACGCCTCGGGGATAAGGCCGTTCCGGTCAGGGCCGACGTTCAACAGGTAGTTTGCCCGGCGTTCAATTACCCTCCGACGTCATAAGTATCACCCGGACTTGATCGATTAGATTGCGGTGGTAGCTGCTGGCGAGGTAGGCCATGCCTTGGGTCGCGGAGTCCGTGGTGACTTCGGCGACCGGGGTGCCATTGATGATGGCGCGGATGCGGGTGCCGTGGGTTTCGAGGCGGAGCGAGTGCCACTTGGCGGCATTGAAGGATGTCAAGGTGCCCTTGGCGCGTTCCTGATCCTGCCAATGAAGCCGCCACTGGCCGTCGTGGGCGAGCGTGAGATGCCATCCGAGTTTTTTGCGGTCGGCAAAGCGTGCGCCGATCGCGACATGTCCGCCGGAAATGAGCACCTCCGCCTCGATGGCGGTGTCGCTCCACTCCGTACCGCCAAAGAGGGTGTGCGGCAGCGGAAGATCTTTGGCATAGGTCCACAGGATGCCTTGCTCCGGCATGATTTGCGCGATGCAGTTGCCTCCGCCGGGGCGGGCGACGACCTCGAAGGTGCCTTTCTGGTCGGAGAGATAGCGCGGCGTGTCGCCGGGTTTTTGGTCTTCAAAACCGACCTCGAATGGGAGAGGGAACGGTTTCCGCTCGGGTGGCTTGCCGTGGCTGCCTTTTTGCTGGCCGGTGGTGCTGGTGAAGGTGTGGATGGCATCGGGGGCGAGTTCGAACTCGATGGCACCGTCCACCGGCGTCAGGCTCGGGAGTTGCACGAACTGCTCGGTTGCGGTGGAGCGCCAGACGTGGACGGGGCCGGATTTCAGGTCCTTGTCCAATACCATCCGGATCTTCCGCTGCTCACCGCTGATGACGATGGCCGACCAATCACCGGTTTGCGGATGGCGCAAAGCAACATGGCTGCCGCGCCAAGTGTCGGGGTCGAGCTGGCCGCAGGCTTGGTCCATGTAGATCCATCCGGGATCGGCGAACTGGGTGGTGTGGGCGACAGCCCAGACGGCGGGCCAGACATCGTAGTGACCGCTCCATGGGGAATCCGCCTGCATCACGCCGGTGTCCGCCCAGGGGATCTGATCATAAATGGAATCGATGGGAGACCACATGAGGTATTTGGTGGCGCGGTCGCGGGTGTAGAGTTTGTTCATGAGGCGGGCGAGGTAGAGTGCGCCCTTGCCGTCCCAGGTGCGGCCGGACTGGCTCCATTCCTCGCTGGCCCAGAGGGGCATGCCGGAGGCTTTTGCTTTTTCAGTGGCAGCGTGATTTTTGGGTTGATCGATCCGCCACGGATCGCGGCCGTCGAGGTAATGGTAGCCGATGGCGCTGATCAGCGGTTTTACGTCGGGATGTTTCTCAAATTCGTCGAAGATTTTCCAGTAGTCGCTGTCGTCGTCGGGTCCTTGGAGCTTCACGTGTTTGAAACCACGGGCATCGAGCGTGGGACGCAAGTGATCGCGGATCCATGCCAGGTCGGTGCCCATCTCGTTTTGGGCGGGGGCGAGCCAATCGATTTCCAGGTTGTGGTGTTTACGCGCGGCTTCAAGGAAGGCGACAAACCACTCGGCGGAATCCCGGGTGAAGCGGCCTTCGAGCCAGCCGGGAAAAGTCCATGGCAGCCCTTCCAACACAATTTCCGGATTGCGCTTGCGGGCCTCGGCCATCAGCCAGAACTCGTAACCGCGCGCTTTGGGATCGGCGAGTTCCGCACGGGTAATGGCGTGGGAAGGCTCGCTGCCGCAGGTCGAGTTTTCACCGCC
>DAIQNO010000420.1:0-1796 GCA_036788355.1 Opitutales bacterium
GCCAGTCGCCCCTGTTGGGCGGAAATGTTGAGCAGCAAGACTTCCTCTTCGAGGAGCCAGCCGCTGAGCCCCTCGATGACCTGAGTGACGCTGGCACCGGCGGCCAGCGTTGACTGGGTCTGTTTCTGGAGACCTCTGGGCAGCCCCGATGCCACGTCGAGAGCCTCGCCGAGGGTGAGGCCCGCCGCGAGGCAACTGGCCATCTGGGTGTGCCAGGCGGCCCGTTTGCGTTCTCCCCCAAAAATCATCGTGCCGGTTTCCACCTCCACTTCTACATCGTTAAAGCGCGCTGGCCAACTCATTCTGCGCGGGGTCGCTAAGCTGGCGGATTGGCGGGGTCATCGGCAGCACTTTTTCGCTCCGGGAACGTCAGCGGGGTCGCCCAGTGGACTTTCAGCGCGGTTGACGGTAAGGTTCATCCCATGAAGCACGGGGTGACGATTGTGGGGGGCGGACTGGCCGGTCTGGGGCTTGGGTTGGGCCTCCGCCATCGAGGGGTGGAGGTGCGGGTGGTTGAGGCGGGCAACTACCCGCGCCACCGTGTCTGCGGGGAGTTTATTGCCGGGGTGGGGGCCGCAGTGCTGGATGATCTTCAGGTTTCAGCCCACCTCACCGACGCCTTGCGGCTTTCCACGGTGACGTGGTTCCGCGGCAGTCGCTTGGTGCGGCAAGATCGGCTGCCGGAACCAGCCTGGGGGCTTTCGCGCCACGTCCTAGACCTCCGCCTGGCAGAGGCTTTCCGGGCTGCGGGTGGTGACTTGGCGACGGGGCAGCGGGTGGCATCAGAGGGCGGAGAAGGCCGGGAGACCTGCGGCTCGGGTGCGGCGGACAGCGTGGTGGAGGGCGATGTTGAAGGTGCGTCGAGAGGTGAGGCGGCCAGTGGTGAGGGTGTCGTCTGGGCCTGCGGGCGAAGGGCGAAGCGGTATCCGTCACTGGGGAAAAGCCGGAAATCGGTGGGTTCTTCGGGAGAAGTCGAGGCGCGGTGGTGGCCTACTGGCGACCGGGCTCCGAAGGTCGGCCTGAAGGCGCATTTTCTGGGGCTTTCGTTGCGGGCGGATCTGGAAATGCACCTGGGGCCGACGGGTTACGCTGGGGTTTCGCGGCTGCCGGATGGTGCCGTCAACGTCTGCGGGCTATTTTCGCCAGTTTCGCTGGGCTCGGGGCTCGGGGTGGAGCGGCTGCGCTCGGCAATCGAGGCCACCGGGCTGATCGACCTGGCTGAGCGGCTGGCGGAGGCGACGGTCGTGCCTGGCAGCTTCTGCAGCGTGGCGGGCCTCGATTACGGCCCTCCACCGGGCGGCTCGGCATCTTCTCCGTGGGCCTTGGGTGATCGCGCCGGGTTGATTCCGCCGTTCACTGGTAACGGCATGTCCCTGGCTTTCGAAAGTGCCCACCTCTCGGTGGCGCCCTTAGCTGCTTACGCCGAGGGAAAACTCCCCTGGGCCGCTGCCCTGGCCCGCTATCAACAGGCTTGGCGGCGCCAGTTCGCGGGCCGGCTCCAGCGGGCTCGGCTGCTCCACGACTGGCTCCTGCACCCGATCGGTCAACCGCTCTTCGCCTCGTGGGCCCGGGCACGGTGGTTCCCCTTCGGCCCGCTCTATCGGCTGACCCACTAACGGGCGGTTGTCCGACTGGGGGAAGCTTCACCGTGGGGGGCCAAGGTGCCGAAGGGCGCAACTCAACACGGTATTTTGTGGTTGACAATGGTGGCCTAATCGGAAGACGAGTAACGTGCTGACGGGCAGTGCTTTGTCGCCGCACTGGGCAGCTGTCTTTAAGACAACCCTCAACGCTAA
>DAIQNO010000421.1:0-1780 GCA_036788355.1 Opitutales bacterium
GGGGGATGGAATTTGAGCAGGAAGTGGCGGTGCCCTTGGGGCGGCGGGCGATGGGGGTCTGGTGGGGCCAGCAGATTGGGGATGCGCTGGCCATGCCGGTGCATTGGTATTACGACCCGCGGGAGCTGGCGCGGGACTACGGTGAGGTGACGGGCTACGTGGCGCCGAAGAACCCGCATCCGGGGAGCATTTTGTGGCGCAGCCACTACTCTGCGCCCAATGCCAAGGGGGAGATTTTGCACGACCAGGCGCGGTATTGGGGGCAGCGGGGCATCCACTACCACCAATTTTTACCGGCGGGCGGTAACACGCTCAATGCGTTGGTGTTGAGGGAGTTGTGGGCTTCATTGCGGGCTTGTGGCGGCTGGGATGGCGATGACTTTCTGCGGCGTTACGTTGCCTTTTTAACCACGCCGGGGACGCATCGGGACACCTATCGGGAGGAGTTTCACCGCAACTTCTTCCAGCGTTATGCCCAGGGGACGCCGCCGGAGCGGTGCGCGACGGCGGAGAAGCACATCGCGGGGTTGGGCTTCCTGTTTCCGGTGCTGGGCTGGTATGCAGACGACCTGGCGACCGGGGCAGAGTTTGCGCGGCGGCAACTGGCCTTGACCCACCCTGGGCCGCGGATGGAGGCGGCGGCGGAGGTGGTGCTGGCCCTTTACGCGCGGATTGTCGCCGGGGAGAGCCCACGCGAGGCGGCGGTGGCCGAAATTGCCCGGCAGGGGTCGCCGTTGCTGGCGGGGCGCTGGAAGCGCTGGGCCGCCCAGCCGACGCGAGCGGTGCTGGTCGAGGCGATTGGCACGGTCTGCTACGTCGAGCAGGCCGTCCCGGCGATCGTTTACCTCTTGCAGCAGCACGGCGACGACCCTCGGCAGGCCTTGATCGAAAACATTAACGCCGGGGGCGACAATGCGGGCCGCGCCTTGGTGCTCGGTGCCCTCCTCGGTGCCGCCTACGGGCCAGAGGGCTTCCCGGAGGCGTGGCGCAAGGGCCTCGCAGAACAGCCAGGGTGGTGAGCGGTGGCGGGTTGCGGAGTGGGGGGCTTTAGCCTTGGTGTTCGGCGAGGTAGCGCTCGGCTTCGATGGCGGCGCGGCAGCCCATGCCGGCGGCAGTGATGGCTTGGCGATAGACGTGGTCGGCGCAGTCTCCGGCGACAAAGATGCCGGGGATCTCGGTGTGGACGCCGGAGGTGTGGTTGCTGAGGACGTAGCCGGTTTCGTCGAGCGGGATGACGCCTCGGAGGAAGGTGGTGTTGGGGATGTGGCCGATGGCGATGAAGATGCCCTTGGCCTCGATCTCGGTTTCGGTGCCGTCGAGGGTGCTTTGGACGCGGGCGGCGCGCATGAGGCCCTGTTCATCGGCGAGGACGGCGACGGGGGCGGAGTTCCAGCGGACGTCGATCTTGGGATTGGCGAGGGTGCGGTCGCCCATGATTTTGCTGGCGCGGAAGGCGTCGCGGCGGACGAGCAGGATGACTTTGCGGCAGAAGCGGGTGAGGAAGTTGGCTTCCTCGCAGGCGGAGTCGCCGCCGCCGACGACGATCACGTCGAGGTCGCGGTAGAAGGCGCCGTCACAGGTGGCGCAGGTCGAGACGCCCTTGCCGCCCCACATTTCCTGTTCTCCTGGGATATTGAGGAGCCGTGGGCTGGCGCCGGTGGCGATGATGACGGTGTGGGCCTCGTAGGTCTTGGTGGCACTGCGGAGGTGCTTGATGGGGCCGCTGAAATCGACCGATTGGATGATGTCGGTCTGAAACTGGGTGCCGAAGCGCTTGGCT
>DAIQNO010000422.1:0-1755 GCA_036788355.1 Opitutales bacterium
TGGACGGACCTCGCCTTGCTCGACTTCGCCACCCGGGAGGTTCTTAACACCACCACCCGCCGCCGGATGGCCGTGCTCGATCCCCTCAAGGTCATCCTGACCAACCTGCCGGAGGACTTTACCCTGGAGATCGAAGCCCTCAACAACCCTGAAGACCCTGCCGACGGAAGCCGCATGATACCCTTTAGCCGGGAAATCTGGATTGAGCGGGACGACTTTCGCGAGGATGCCCCGAAGAAGTTCTTCCGCCTCGTCCCCGGCGGCGAGGTGCGGCTTCGGCACGCCTACCTGATCCGCTGCACCGGCCTGGATCACGACGCCGACGGTCGCCTCACCGCCATCCATGCCACGGCGGACCTCGAAACCCTCGGCAAAAACCCGACCGATCGCAAGGTCAAGGGGGTGATCCACTGGGTCAGTGCCCCCCACGCCGTTACCGCCGAAGTGCGACTCTACGACCGGCTTTTCACCGTCGAAAAACCGGAGCAGGATGAGCGCGACTACCTCGAACTGCTCAACCCGGACTCCCTGCAAGTCACCCGCGCCTTCCTGGAGCCTTCCCTGGCCGAGACGCCGGCTGGAGAGGCGGTGCAATTCGAGCGCCTCGGCTACTTCTGCGCCGATCCCGACTCCTCACCTGGCCGACCGGTCTTTAACCGCACCGTCTCCCTGAAAGACAGCAGCCCGCGCTAAAAACTCACCGCCTTTAGCCAAGGATGGCGTCGGGGTGCCTCGGCGATCAGTCCCGCCGCAAGCCACTGATGCGGAACAGCGGCGGGGTATCATCACCGCCGTGGGCCATAAACAGCGCGTGGAACTGCTCCTGCTCCAGTCGAAGATTGGCCGCCACAGAAATCAGCACGTCAAGCTCGCTGTCTGAGAGGTGCTGATCCACGGTCGCCAGGTCGAAAAGCAGTTCCATAAACCGCAGGCGCTCATCTTCGGTGGTTAATTCGTAAAGCCAACGGCAGACTCGGAGCGTGTCGAGGGCATCGAAAGCGTGGCCCAAAGAGGCATTTAGCACGAACTCCGACTCAGCCTCGCGCAGTCCGTAAACGCGACACAGAAAAGCCTGGCAGAGGTGCCGCTCTGGAGAGTCCACCTTCTCATCGGCGTGAGCCACCTTCGCGATCAAGATACCCTCCAGGCAGAGGCGGTTACGCTGGTCGGTGTCGAGGGCACCGCTGGTATCGTGGGCCAACCAGTGGCGAGTGCGCTCCATGACTAAGGCCCTCAACCCGTCGAGGTCGGGGGGATACTCACAATCAGAACTCAACCGCAGGAGCAGCGAGTCCTCAACCAAGCCACCGAGCTGGCGCCAGCAGGCCGGGTGCGGGTCGTTCAACAAAGTTGCCAGCAGCGTCTCTAAACCGGCCAGGGTCAGCCCCAGTCGCGGAATCGAGGCGAAAACCCGCTCCAGCGCGTAGAAGATCGTCGCCCGATGGTCGGGAGTGGACAGATAAGCCCGGATTTCCGCCGCCACCGCTGCTCGGTCATCCTCACCCGCCCGATCGATCCAACAGGACATCGTCAACCAATCCTCCTGATTCAAGTCCGGAAGCTGGTAGAGCAGATCCTTCAAAACATGGCGCTCCGACGGTCGGATTCTGGCCACCAACGGGGTGGACACGATGATGGCCTTGGCCAAGGCCAGCGAGAGATGGGAACCGTGCATGGAGCTTGGCGTGAAAACGATGATTGCCGGGTGAAACGGAGGGGGACTCTACCCGGAAGCGGCTTTCGATGCTCTCCGCC
>DAIQNO010000423.1:0-1734 GCA_036788355.1 Opitutales bacterium
GGGCGGTGCCTCGCTGCGTTCCGACGGCGAAGTGGTGGTTTTTGAGGATAATCTTTTGACAGTCACGAAGCGGTATCTTTCTGGCACGACTGCGGGGACGGAGTATCGTTATCGGGTGACAGTCGATGCCAAAGTGCCCGTGGGTAACGCGGTGCTGACGGAGCAGTTGCCGGAGTCCTTCGGCTTTGTTTCGGCCACGCAGGCGCCTTCCTCCAACCGGGGCAATGATTTCGTGTGGAACATCGGTAACATCGACCCAGGGGCACCATTTAGTGTCGATCTGACGGTCATTCCTTCGGCGGTTGGCACTTACGCGGCTTGCACGTTGATCAGCGCGGATCCGCGGATCTGCCTGCCGTTGCCGGTCGGAATGCCTGCCTTGAACATTGCCAAGACAGGGCCTGCTCGCGCCGAGGTTGGCGAGGTGGTGGAGTGGGACGTTATTGTGCGTAATACGGGCACCGTTACGGCGGAAAACGTAACGCTGGTGGACACCTTGCCAGCAGGATTTTCGGCCAACTCCGCGACCAGCTTCAATTTAGGCTCGATTGAGCCGGGTGCTTCCAAGACCACGATGGTTTCGGCCCGTGGGACACAAGAGGGTAGTTTCACCAACGTGGCAGTGGCCAACTTCCGCGGAGGCCGTGAGGTTTCGGCTTCGGCTCCGATCCTCATTCAGCGCAGCGGAATCACGATCACCAAGACCGGGCGCCCTGAGGCGTTCATCTTCAATCGTGAGGCTTACGACATTGTCGTGACCAACACTGGCTCGACGACCTTGCGGAATGTGGTGGTGACGGATCGCCCGGACCAAGAAACGCTGCGGGTGATTTCGACGGACGGTGCCGAGATCGTCGATCGCAATGGCGACACGGTCCCGGAAGAGTTGATCTGGCGGATTGCTGAGTTTGAGCCGCAGGGCACCCGCAACTACCGGGTGATTTTGACCAGCACCCGCCCAGGACAACGGGACTACCCGGTGGGGGTCGTCACCGAGAGCGGCTTGCGGGATAATGCGGCTGCGGCCACCCGCTGGAAGGCCGTTCCGGGCGTGTTGACCTGGATCGTGGATAACGTCGACCCGATCATGATCGGCGATGAGACGATTTACACCGCGCACATCCAAAACCAGTCGGAGTTTGAACCGTTCACGGTGACGGCCTCGAGCATCACCATGGGTGAGGAGATGCAGATTCTGGAAGTAAGCGAAGGCGGCACCGTCAATGGGCAGGTGGTCTCGTTCGCACCGTTCAACCTGGCCCCTCGTGAGAAGGTGACCCAGAGCGTGCGCGTTCGCGGCGTGAAGGCTGGTTTAACGACTGCCGTGATGCAGACCATGACCAACTTCACGGAAGTGCCGGTGCAGAACAGCGAAACCACCACGGTTTACTAGAGGTTCCAGCTTTTGAAGTTCGATCAGCCCGGCCTCTCACTTTGGGGGCCGGGCTTTTTCGTGCCCGATCGGGGTGGCTGGCGGAGTTCAGGCGGTGCCGTCTTTGAAAGAGTTTCTGATGGAGCTTAAAAGCTTTTGGAGGGTTGCGGCGTGGTTGGCGGGTGCTAGGGTAGGGGATGCTTTCGCTACCCGAACGAGATTTCGCCGGCTACATTTTTGATTGTGACGGAACGTTGGCAGACTCGATGCCGATCCATTATCGGGCTTGGCGTCACGCATTCCGGGTGCATGGGGCGACTTTCGACTTTGATTGGCCGCTTTTTTACTCCCTGGCCGGGGTT
>DAIQNO010000424.1:0-1728 GCA_036788355.1 Opitutales bacterium
GGTCGAAACGAGCACCCGCGTTCCCTCGATGACCGGCTTGCCGTGACAAACTGAAGGATGAATGGTGACTCCAGGAATCATCGGGTTAGCAATTTTACTCTGCGATCTCCTGAAGGACTTGATCGAGAGTTTTGGTTGGCAGGTGACCAGCCTCTGCCTTTTCTGAGCGGAGCATCCGCAAATCCGCGTAGTCCTCGAGGGCGTCCTGAAGAGCCAGAAACTCTTCGTAAGGAAGGACCACAAATTCCTTCCTTCCATCTTTTTCAATGATTTGTGGGTGAATGCTCATAAATTATCGATATGCCTCTCTTCTGTGTAGAATACGATACACGACGATCTGGTCTTCTGCGATCTCAAAAAGGATTCTCCAATCGCCAGCCCGCATTCGATATTCCGGGAAGTGATTGGTCAGCCTCTTGACATCGCCAGCCAAATCATCTTCGAGCCACCGGAGTCGCTCGACAACTCGAACCCGATCCTGAGCCGTCATCGCCTTAAGGTCTTTTTCAGCTTTCGGCTTTAAGGTGACGCGATACTTCACGGTTGGAGTCAATTTAGTTGCCTGACGATCCAGGTTCCGAAACCCCGGCCACGGGGGCTGGGATAGTGATTGCAAAGCGGGGCCGCTGGTTTTTCAAGTTTGAATCTGCGATCAGTAGGTATCGACGAGCGAGAAGGCGGTAAGGGTGGCGCGGGCTTCGGTGGGGGAGGTAGGGCCGTGGAGGCGGGCGGTGATGACCTTGGGTTGGCCGGGGAGGAGGTCGAAGGCGTTGTCGCTCCACCATGGGGCAGCGCCCTCGGCTTCGAGCCAGACGGCGTGGTGGTAGGCCGCGCTGAGCAAAGTGAGGCGCCAGGACTTCGCACCGCAGGCGGTCGCGCCTTCGAGGGGCTCGACGGTGAGGTGGATGGGGGCGGTGGGGAGGTCGATCCAGCGCGGCGGGGTAAAGTGGAGGGTTTCCTCGCCCAGAAGCTGGCCGCCCTCCGCTGCCCTCAGGCAGGCTTGCAGGACGACCCGCTCCCGCCCGAGAGCCTCGACCTGCTCGATAAAGTCCACCGTGCCGATCAGTTGGCCGCGACCTGGCTCCAGTTGGGCCGGGAGCTGGCCGGAGGCCACGGGGGCCGGTTGGTCGAGCAACCACAGGTGCCAATCGACCACCACCGCACCACCCGGTGGGTGGCCGACCGCAGCGTCACGGCAAGTGGGATGGGTGGCCGGCGGGCCGTCCCACGCCACGGAAAAGGCGACCTCGCCGAGGGTGTTTTTCCACTCGTTGTTGCCGACCGGCTTGAGTTGGCCGAGGTGTTTCAGGCTCAGGGCACAAGGAGCGAAAAAGCGCCTCGCGAAGTGGTGCAGGAGCTTCCACTTGGGGAAATAGCGGCTCGCGGTCGCCCCGGCGGGGCCGGCGAGGTATTCCAGGCTGCTCCAGCTCGATACCGGCCAGCAGTCATTGAGCTGCCAGTAGAGGGCTCCGAGGTTGTAGGGGGCTTGGCGGCGAAAGTGCTCAATGCCCACCTTCATGCAGTAGGCTTGGTTGAGCTGCGACAGGTAGGCGAGGCTGCGGTAGTCCTTCGGAAAGCGATAGCGGCGCGAGACGTAGTCAAAGATGATCTGGTTGCCGGCGCGGTTCTTCTGGTGGTTTTCGAAGACGGACGAGAACACGTTGAGCTGCTCTGGCGGGCAGAAGGTGCGGGCGACCTCGGGGCTTGGGTAGCTCTGCATCCCGAACT
>DAIQNO010000425.1:0-1718 GCA_036788355.1 Opitutales bacterium
TAAAGCCCGCAAGACCCTCTGCCGAGCCGCCGCCAGCACCGTAGGTGCCCCCAATCACCGCCGGTCTTTTTTGATGCCTTTCCGCCGAAGGCGGGTGTGCTTAAAACTGCGGGGAGGCGGGGTCGGTTTTGCCAGTGACTTTGCTGGGAGCACCGGCGTTCCAGCCTGAGTTTTTAAGGTGTGGGTTGCCGACGAGGAGGGAGGAGATGCCGACGAGGACGTCGGCGCTCCCAGGGGGTGCTCCCAGGGGGTGCTCCGCCAATCTGTAGGTAAAGCAGCTTTCGCCGGTAGACTGTATCACGCCAACCGAAGGCTGTCGAGCAGTTGAACCGCACGGTTGCCACCGTCGCTTTGGCCAATGCCGATCATCCTGCCCCGACCAGGAAAAATCTGGGGGGAGTCCTCCAACAATCGTGAGGCTTGGGGATTGCCACGCGAGGGCGGCACGCTTCACGCTTCGATAAGATGCACTTCGCAATCCTAGGGGCCGGATCTTGGGGCACGGCTTTGGCCTTGCAGCTTTGCCGCACCGGTAACCGGGTGACGCTGGTCAGCCGTCGCCTGGAGCACGCCCTGGCCCTCGGGGACGCCCGCGAAAATCAGGACTACCTGCCCGGGTTCAAGCTCCCGGAGAGCCTCCAGATTGGCTGCGAAGTCGGCCCCGCCGTAATGGAGGCCGAGGTGGTCTTTCTGGCCTGTCCCTTGGTGGGCCTGGCTGAGAATCTGCGGCAACTGGCCGCCGTGCGTGGCAGTGCCTGGGCCCTCCGGCTAGTCGTCACGCTGTGCAAGGGACTCGATCCGGCGACGCTGGAGCGTCCCGGCGAGATGGTCGCCAGGGCACTCCCAGGGCTCCCCCACGGTGCCCTCAGCGGGCCCTCCGGTGCCCCCGAAGTTGCCGCCAACCTGCCTTGTGCGATGGTCCTCGCCGTCGAGGGTTGCCAGCCACCGGCAGTTTCCCTGCCTGGCCACCCGTCCCTGCCAGATTCCGGGCCCTCGGACTTCAGTCGCCCGGAAAATCACCTCTCAGACGCCAGGTTCATCGAGAAAGTGCAGGAAATCCTCAGTCACGGACGGATGCGCGTTTACCGCAGTGAAGACCTCACCGGAGTCGAACTGGCTGGAGCCCTCAAGAACCCCTTCGCCATCGGGGCCGGCATCTGTGACGGCCTCCAGGCCGGGGCCAGCGCCAAGGCCGCCTACCTGACCCGCGCCCTGGCAGAAATGCGGCGCGTCGGCACGGCCCTCGGCGGACAGACCGAGACTTTCACTGGCCTCGCCGGGCTGGGCGACCTGGTCGCCACCGCCAACGCCCCCTGGAGCCGCAACCGCAGCTTTGGCGAAGCCCTGGCCCTAGGGCACCGCCCGGAGGAATTGCTCGCTGGCCGAAAGTCCGTCGTTGAGGGCTACCCGACTGTCGCCGCCTTTCACCACGCCAGCCGTCGCCTCGGGCTGGATGCCCCCATCCTGGAACAGATCTACGCTATCTGCTACCAAGGCCAGCCCGCCCACGCCGCCATCGACGGCCTCCTCCGCCGACCGCTCAAAGAGGAATAAACCGGAATTATCGAAACTACCCTGGCCACAGGGATGGCGGTTGGGCTCAGAGAGTCGGCCTCGCCAAAAACACTTAGCGCAACGCTCAGGTGCAATGGAAGTGAGCATTACACCGCGCCACCCTGCGCCCAAACTCGGAGCGATCCGCGCGGCTGATCGCGGCA
>DAIQNO010000426.1:0-1715 GCA_036788355.1 Opitutales bacterium
CGATCACCACCCAGGGCAGGCCGTTGACGAAGCCCACCAGGTCGGGCCGGCAGGTGTAGAGACTGCCCACCACGCTGAGCTGGCTCACCAGCAGAAAGTCGTTGTGTTCTGGATGATCCCAATCGACGACCCGCAGGCGCACCAAGGAGTCTCCCTCACCCCCGACCCCTCTCCCAGAGGGCGAGGGGGGACTGTGGTCGGGCACCGAAACGGCGATGCCGTCCTTGAGCAGGCGGTAAATCTCGCGGTTGGCGGCGGCCAGGCTCATGGCCGAACGGTCGCGGGTCAGTTCGTCCATGGCGGTTTGAATCGCCTCGGCGGGCAGGCTCGGGTTAAGCCGAGTGAGCGCCGCCCGCAGACGAGCGGTCAACACCGCCTCGCCCTTGGTTTCGCGGCCCAACCACAATCTCCCCTCGCCCTCTGGGAGAGGGGTCGGGGGTGAGGGGCCAAGAATCTCCTGCGAGGCCGACGCCGTGTGCCAGCCCAGCGCCGCAAACAGCCCGATGGCGGGCTGCTCGACGAGCTGATCTTCGCTGTAGGCGTGGGCGCTCATGAAGCATCGCTTCCGTAGGGGCGCTTGCACACGCTACAAACGAGTTTTTGGAGTCTCAATCCAAAAACAGACTCCACAAAGCACTTTATTGCTATTGCAGACGCCTCAACCATTTCAGAGTACCTCCCGACCTTCGGCCAAATTGATCAATCTGGGGAAGCACAGCGTCGCGGGCCGTCGGCCACGGCCAGATCGCAATTCGCGGAGAATTCCCGCGTCCCGTATCTGTCGAAGCCAGCCCGACGTGGTTTTCTCGTGAATCCCGTAATCCCGACACAGTTGCTGGGCCAAGTCAGAGGAACGAAACACCGGTTTACTGAAGATGGCGTCCAGAACATGAACCGCGTATTGCGAGCGGGTGGCTTCCTGAATAGCCCGCTTCATCTCTTCGTAGAGTGTTTGAATCGCCGCAACACGGACGCTGTTCTGCCCCGCCTGGGCGGCAACCGCCCGCAGGAAAAAGGCAATCCAGCCGTTCCAATCATCATCCGCCGAAATGGCCTTGAGTCGCTGGTAATACTCCGCGCGATGGGTCTCCAAGTATTCGGAGAGGTAGAACATGGGCTGCGATAAAGCACGCTTTTGAAACAGGAATAGGGGAATCAAAATGCGTCCGATGCGGCCATTGCCATCTTTGAAAGGGTGCAGAAGTTCAAACTGGGCGTGAACAACGGCCGTTTGAAGCAGGAAATCCATGTCGTCGCTGTCCAGGTATTTTTCCCAAGCCTGTAAATGGTCGGCCAGTTGCACGGGGTTGGGCGGAACAAAGGTTGCCTGCTCCATCGCACAGCCGTGTGCCCCGATCCAGTTCTGATCTTTGCGAAACGCGCCCGGTGTTTTGTCCTGACCGCGGACGCTGTTCATCAGGATTCGATGCAGTTCGCGCACAAATCCCAGACGGATGGGATAGTCCTTCAGGTGTTCCCGCGCCGCATACAAGGCTTGTCGGTAGTTGGAGATTTCTTGGATGTCTTGAAACTTCTCGCCTTCTTTCAGCAAGCCCGCTTCCTGCTCCAGCACCTCATCGACGGTTGCCTGCGTGCCCTCGATCTTGGAGGACAACACCGCTTCCTGAGTGGTTAGCGGAGATAACATGACGGCCGGATTCGGAATGCTCTGCAATAAACCGTCATAACGGGCCAAAGCAGCGTTGGCTTGACCG
>DAIQNO010000427.1:0-1679 GCA_036788355.1 Opitutales bacterium
CGATCACCTTTGGCTCGGACTCGGCATTCTTGACCTTGGTTCCTGAGCCCAACAGCACTGCGCTGCTTGGCCTAGGCCTCTGCGGATTGCTGATCGCGCGCCGCCGCCGCTAGTCGGTGGATGACTGAACATTCATTGCAGGCCCCGCCGGAATGTCCGGCGGGGTTTTTTATGGACCGAATTTTGCCCCGGAGAGAGCCAAAGAGTCGGCGGAAACGCAGACGTCCGCCGATCGACCAGACCTCCTCGGTTGGATCATCAGCAACCGCCATCCCAGGGAAGGCCCCCGGCGTCCGCAGGGCCGCTTTGCGGTGTGCCCAGCCGACTCCGGCTTGCGGTGGTCGTGGCGGGCGGTTTATCTTGGCGTGATGTCCACGGAGCCCCCTCAACGCCCTTTCGTCCACCTGCACCTGCACACGGACTACTCGTTGCTGGACGGTTGCGCCCGCATCGACCGCTTGATGGAGCGGGCCAAGGCGCTGGGGATGCCAGCGGTGGCGATCACCGACCACGGGGTGCTCCTCGGGGCCGCAGACTTTTACAAGGCGGCGACCAAGGCCGGAATCAAGCCGATTATCGGCTGTGAGATTTACCTGGTTTACGATCATACCATGGACGAACGCCCGAAACGGCGGCGCCAGCGAGCCGAGGACATGGACGATGTCGCCACGCTCGAAAATGGGGAGGAACTGCGCCCGGAGCAGTTTCCGAAGCACCAGATCCATCATAAGACGATCCTCGCGCGGAACATGACGGGCTACCGCAACCTCTGCCAGCTCGTCAGCAAGGCCCACCTGCATGGTCAGTATTACAAGCCGCGGGTCGATATGCCGACGCTGGCGGCCCACGCGGAGGGGTTGATCGGGCTGTCGGGCTGCATCAATGGCGTCGCCCCGCAGTTTCTGGTTTACAACGATTACGAGAATGCCAAGGCCGCCACGGCGCAGTTCGTGAAGATTTTTGGGCGGGAGAATTACTTTATCGAGATTCAGGATCACGGGATCAGCGCCCAGCGGCGGATTCTGCCGGGCCTGCTGCGCCTGGCTAAGGACTTCGACCTCAAGGTGGTGGCGGCCAACGATGTCCACTACGTGCTGGAGCAGGATTGGGGCGCCCACGACGCCTTGCTGTGCATCCAGACGGGCAAGCTGCTGGCCGACGAGGATCGGATGCGCTACCCGTCGCACGAGTTTTACCTAAAGAGCTACGCGGAGATGGCCCAGGTCTTCCCGGAGCTGCCGGAGGCTCTGGACAATACGGTGGCCGTGGCCGATCGCTGCGACCTCAAGCTGCCTTTCGGCGAAGACCACTACCCGGTTTTTCCCCAAGCTGCTGAGTTAGCCTTTCCTCGCGACGAGGCCAATTTTGAGCGGATTTTAGACCTTTACCAAGCGCGTAAGAACGAGGTGCTGAGCCGGGATGGTAAAGCCTCCATCACCTTGGACGCGGCGACCCGTAAGAAGTTGGCCGTCAACGGCCTCTACCTCTTCGAGCGGTGCAAGCTCGGCCTGCGTGAGCGCTACGGTGTCGATTACGACCGCACTCGCAACGGATCGCCCTCGATGTCCCTACTAGCTGAGCCGGTTGAGCCTGGCCTGAGTGCCACGCAGGAGGAATATCTAACCAGCATCCAGCAGACTCCGCTGAGCCTCTGCGACCAGCTCGACTACGAGCTGGCC
>DAIQNO010000428.1:0-1664 GCA_036788355.1 Opitutales bacterium
GAACCTTACCGCCGTCGATCGATTTCCGCCAACCCTAGAGTCAGAAAACGGAAGCATTCTTGCGGATCGCCACGGTGACTTGGGCTATTTTCGGGCGATTCTCGACCAGCGGCCACCAATTTGGCGGACTCAGGCGGCACCCATTCTCCGCCGGAGGGTTGCCAGAGCCTGGGAATGAATCTGCGAGATGCGGGCCTCGGTGACGCCGAAGGCTTCGGCGATCTCGATCAGACGTAGTCCTTCGTTGTAATACATGGCCAGAACGCGCTGTTGACGCTCCGGCAAGTGGCCAATCTGGTCGGTGAGGGCGGAGACCTGCTCCCGGTGTTCTAAGCCGGAGTGAACCGGGGCGACGGTGGGGTCGGCGATGGTTTCGTGGAGGTAGTTGTCGTCTTCAGGGCCGGAGGCATCCAGGGAAATCACCTCGGAGCGCTGAGCTTTCTCCCGCAATCGCTCCAGCCCGCTGGCGGTGAGCTTCAATTCGGCGGCGATCTCCGCGTCGTGCGGGGTGCGACCGTGGCGGGCCTCCAGCCGCTGGATGGCATCCTGGAGCCGCCGCAACTTGCACCGGCCAGAGCGTGGCATCACGTCCTGCTTACGCAACTCGTCCAGGATGGCTCCACGAATCCGCAGGCAGGCGTAGGCAGGGAACGTCTGCGCCCGGCTGGGGTCGTACCG
Organism: Opitutales bacterium; assembly: GCA_036788355.1. GTDB lineage: Bacteria > Verrucomicrobiota > Verrucomicrobiia > Opitutales > Cerasicoccaceae > DAIQNO01. The sequence goes on from DAIQNO010000428.1 coordinate 679, forward strand.
GTCGAGGGCGCGAATCAGTCCAGTCAGTCCCACGCTCTTAAGTTCCTCGCGATCGGCGTGGGTCGGCAGGGCCTTGAGCATCGAGTGTACGACCCGTTCGATCAAAGGATAGTAGTGGGTCAACAGGGTAGCGGTGTCCAAAGCGGTTGGGGCAACCGAGGATACGAAACGGCCCGAATCAATCTGCGCTGGAGGGTTCATACCAAACCTAAAGCCCGCGCCGTGCCATCCAGTTTTAACCATCCGTAAACCGCTGATTGTAAGGTATTTAAAATTGTATTTTATTTTTCTATAGATCTGGGCCCAGGCACAACCCCCCAAAAGGTTCTTGAAGGAATGCCTTTGCATTGCAAATATATTCCTTAAAGTGGAAAAACCATTGCATCCGCATGGAATTATTTCTCGTTGCCTTTCGAGGCGGGTTGAGGTGGTTTTGAGTCGTGTCGATGGCCGAAGAAACGCTACGCCCTGCCCAGTTAAGGGGCATTCTGAATTACGTGCCGCTATTTCGTGAGCATTGCTTTGTGGTGGGCTTGGACAGCGGGGTGGTGCAGAGCAGCGCGCTACCCGATTTGGTGAAAGACTTGGCGGTGCTGCGCAGCTTGCGGATTCGGCTGGTGTTGACCTTTGGCATCGGGGCACAGCTAAGGCTGCTCGCCCAGCAACGCCGCCTGGTGTTAAGCAGCGAAAACGGCAGCGGCCCCGTCGATCAGGCCACGCTCGAGCTGGCCCAGGAAGCGGCGGGCAGCCTGATGCAGGTTTTACAACGAGAATTGACCGCCAAGCAGCTCCGATGGGTCGTGCCCAACGCCGTCCGCGCCGAGGCCGTTGGCGTGCGCGGTGGGGTCCCCCAGGGGGCAGCCGGACGGGTTGGCAAGGTGGACGTGGCGCTGCTCAAGGCCTTGATGGATCACGAGTGCCTGCCCCTGCTCGGCCCCATCCAGCATGACCGTGAGGGCGTGCCGCTGCGGCTGAACTCCGACGAC
>DAIQNO010000429.1:0-1657 GCA_036788355.1 Opitutales bacterium
TACTGCCAGAAGCCGAACTCAAGGCCATCTTGGCCCACTATTTTGTCGATCCCCAAGTCGAAGATGCCCTTGTGCGGATGGGAGAAGACACGACGCAATCCTACCACCCGGAAGTCCGCATGGCACTCGGCTGGCTACGTGATCATTACGAAAATCCTGCTGCCTTGGATCAACTGCTGCCCCGGCTCTCCCTCCACCCCGACTACTTCCGCGACCTATTCCACAAGCAGGTGGATCAGACACCTCACCAATATCTGACCATGCTGCGGCTCCGGGCGGCCCGGCACCACCTGAATGCGTCCACTCTGAGCGTCAAGCAAGTCGCGGAAAAAATCGGCTACGCCGACGCCCACTATTTCGCTCGTGCCTTTCGGAAGTTCTGGGGTTACCCGCCCAGCGAGGAACGTCAGCGTTGTGATTAACATTGGGCCGCAGTCCGATATGCCCGAGGGAATCGCCCAAACCCAAAAATAAAGCAACCCAACAACGATGGTCGGTCATAACCGAATCCCGGCATCTCCGTGACTTGAATCAAAGCAGTGGCAAAACCGCATTCAAGTGTGCGCCTGAATTCAAGTTGGCGCGGCTGCTGAAACTGCTGCATGCCGAGATGGGACGCGAACCACTTGTCATGCCGCGAGTCAGCGTTGCGTGACCGCGACCAGAGACCGAAGCTCCAAGAACGAATCAATCGAGCGCTATTTTCCCGAGCAGACGTCTCGGGTAGCCGACAGAGGAGCCCAACTGTGCTGAGCGGGAGGGGTTGTTTCCATCACGTGAATCCAGCGGCGTCGATGCCATTTGAGGGTGTCGCGATAGTTCGCGTCGCCCGCGAGATTGAGCTGTTCGCCGGGATCGACCGAGGTGTGAAAGAGCCGTTCCCCATGCGCATCGGGATCGTCGGAGCCGTGGAGACGGACGTATTTGAAATCGTCCGATACGATGGCCGACCAGATACCGCGGCATTCGGAGAAGGCGAAGTCACGGATCCTTGTGGCGCTGCCTCCGATCAAGGGGAGAAGGGAACGGCACGGCACGATGTTGTTAAAGGCCGGCCATGGCTTCGAGAGCGCCGTATACGGATCGATTCCGGCAGCATCGAGCAGAGTGGCGGTGATGTCGGTGAGTTCCACCGGCGTGCCGATCCGCTTCCCGGTGAGGTGCCGGGGATGGCGAATCGCCAGCGGCACCTCCAGCGATTCGCGCCAGAACTCGGACTTCTGCACGAGACCGTGGTCGCCCATCATTTCGCCGTGGTCGGAGGAGAAAACGATGAGCGTTTTGTCCAGCAGACAGTCGCTTTCCAGTTCGTCGAGAATCATGCCAATTTCCTCGTCGACTAGGCGCACGGTGGCCTTGTAGGCCCGGCGGAGCTTCCAGAGGTTTTGTTTGTCCGAATCCGAAAGCGGTTCCTCGCCAGAAAGAAAATCGTCGGTCTCGTCATAGGGAATTTCATCGAGGAAACGCTTCGGAGGATCGAATGGTTTGTGCGGGCTGCAAAAGGAGCCGAAGATGAAGAACGGCTGGTCTTGAGGACGTTCGGCGATGGCCTCGCGGATTTTCCGTCCGGTTACGACATCGATATGATGCGCTTCGTCGAAGGGCCATGCGTCGCCGTCCTTCGCGAGTTCCTCGTTCGGCTTCGCGTGATTGCTTC
>DAIQNO010000430.1:0-1656 GCA_036788355.1 Opitutales bacterium
GATGGCACGCAGGATCGAGGTTGGCTCGCCTGTGCCGCCTCCGGCTCCTTGGATGGCGATGAGCGACTTGTCGGTTAGCAGGGCGGCAGCCTCGGCGGCGGAAATCAGGGACGGGCGCATGGACTCAGGAATGGGCTACACGCTAGAGTGACGATCGTTAACAATCGACAATAAAAATGGCCGAGTTCCAAGTATGCGAAAGAAACCAAGGAAGATTCCCGTGGGGGCCGCGGCACCCGCTCAAAGAGTCCGATATTGCACCGGTTCGGTTCGGCGCGACGCGGGTCGCGGCGGTGTTACTGAATATGGGTTACCAGCGACTGGATGGCCGTGTCGGTATCGCGCGCTTTGATGGCCGCGAGGATGCCTGCATGTTCGGCGTGACTCTCAAGGAGGGTGCGGTGACGCGAATAACGCAGAAACGTCTGCATGATGATCGGTTGCCAGAGAGAAACGACGTGACCGTCATCGACAGACGCCACAATAAGCCGGTGAAAATCCATATCCACCTCGACCACCCGGTCCATGTCAGTACCGGCATGGCACACCCGTTTGTACTCCTCCAGGTTTTCCTCCAGGCGTTCGACGAGCCCGGCAGTGGGTTGCTCCAGCCATCGGGTAAGGATGGTACGCTCGATGGTTCGGCGGAGTTGAATGGCGAGGTTGCGCTTAAACTCGGAGGGGGCCGGGGCGACCCGCACGCCTACGTTGGGCTTTGCAATCAACAGGCCTTCTTTGCTGAGGGTCAAAAATGCATCCCGAATCGGACCGCGACTTACGCCGAACTCTTGAGAAACCGTCACCTCGATCAAGGGCCGTCCGGGCGCGAGCAGCCCCCCCAGGATCCTACGACGCAAGTGGGCGGCTATCTGATCGCGAAGGTTGGGGCTGAGCGCGACGGGCATTTCGAATGAATAGTGGAAACAGTTAACGCCTTACAATCTCCTTCTTGTTGGGGAGTCGTTGAAAACGAAGCGTCCGATCTCTCGATGAGATCGGGCGAGGGCCGGGGAGTCAGTCAGGTTTAGCAGCGTATCGTCAGGCCGCCTCGCACGCGGAAGGGTGGGTTTACATCACCGCGGGACGTTTGGTTCTCTTCGTCAAAGACGTTGTTGAGGTTGAGCGACAGGCGCGTCTCCCGGCCGAACAGCTGAGTCTCATATTAGAGGAAAACGTCGGTTTGAGTGGTCGACGGATCAGACTCCGGCGCTTGGATGAAATCGCTGGTATAGGTGAAGCCGCCTCCAATCGAAAGTCCCTCCAGAGCGCCGCCGCGGGGTAAACGATACTTGGTGAAAACATTGAGCTGGGGTATCGGCTGCGCCGGCGAGCGGGAGGCCGATACGGGCCGGGTTAGCGTCGGCGGTGATTTCGGCGAAGCCCACTGATTGGTAGCCGGCGACCAGCTGCCAGGTCTCGATGGGAGAGTACACCAATTCCACCTCAAATCCTCGTGTGGTCACTTCGCCCGAGAGGATGCGCACGTTGCCATTCAGACCGTTCTCATTCTGGAAGTGGGCCGGCAGCGCGGAGTCGTTCTGCGGCACGTTTGTGCGCGGGACGTCGAGCGCGAGCAGCCGGAGAAGACGAAAAGAGCAGCCAGCAAGGCGGACGTTAAAGTGAAGCGGACGGGAGTGGTCATGGGGAGCGGCGGGG
>DAIQNO010000431.1:0-1649 GCA_036788355.1 Opitutales bacterium
GCGGCTGCCGTGCACGTTCTACTAAAATCATGATAACTTTTCGACAACAGACTTGGTTAACCCAGCGGCGTTCCGGCGTGCTGCTGCACCCGACCTGCCTGCCCTCCCCTCATGGCATTGGCAACTTTGGTGCCTCTGCCCGCCAGTTCATCGACTTTCTGGCCGATGCCGGTTTCGGCACCTGGCAGATGTGTCCGCTCGGCCCCACCGGTTTTGGCGACTCCCCTTACCAGTGCTTCTCGGCTTTTGCTGGCAATCCGTATCTCCTCGACCTATCGGAGTTAGTGGATTTTGGCCTACTGACGCGAGAGGACCTTGCCCCGCTGTCGGCCTTGCCCGAGGACTATGTTGATTACGGCAGCCTTTTTGAAACCTTCTGGCCGATCCTCGACCGGGCGGTTTCGCGGTTGATCGACCAGCCGAGCGACCTTCCCGGCTATGGTTCCTTTTCGGCCTTCAAGGCACATCAAGCGAGTTGGCTGGATGGCTACGCCGCTTTTATGGCCTGTAAGGGTCACCAAGGTGGCTCGTGCTGGCTAGATTGGCCGCTTGAGGTTCGTTCCTACGCCAAGTTTCGCGCTCACCCACTAGCGGCTAAGCTGAGCCCCCAGATCGAAGCGGTGCGGTGGGTGCAGTATATTTTCGCGGGGCAATGGCAGAAGCTGCGGGCCTACGCGGCCGAGCGCGGGGTCTCGATGGTCGGGGACGCTCCGATCTTCGTGGCCCTCGACAGTGCTGATGTCTGGGCGCAGCCCGAGTTGTTTGAGCTAGACCCCAAAACCCTTCGCCCGCTGGCGGTGGCCGGAGTGCCTCCCGACTACTTTTCCGCCACCGGACAACTTTGGGGAAATCCCCTCTACGCCTGGCCCGCCCATGCCAAGACCGGTTACGCTTGGTGGATCCAGCGCCTCAAGGCCAACTTTGAGACCTTCGACATCGTCCGGATCGACCATTTTATCGGCTTCCAGAACTACTGGCGCGTTCCAGCGGAAGCCACTGACGCGCGAGGCGGCACCTGGGTCAAGGGGCCGGGGATCGCCCTTTTCGAGGCCATTGCGAAAGCCCTGCCTGGGGCCAAGCTGATCGCCGAAGACTTGGGCATCCTGACAGACGAGGTCATCGCCTTGCGAGACGCCTGCGGCTTCCCCGGAATGGCCGTTTTGCACTTTGCCTTCGGCGGCGGCCCCGATAACCCCTACCTGCCCCACCACCATCAGCCCAACCAAGTCGTGTATCCCGGAACCCACGACAACGATACCACCCTCGGCTGGTATGGGGCCGAATCTCCGGGCGTCTGCGACCACTTCCGACGCTACTTCGAGACCGATGGCTCGGCCCCACAGTGGACCCTGCTGAAAGCCGCCCTAGCCAGCCCAGCCCGGCTGGCCGTCGTCCCGCTGCAAGACCTGATGAACCTCGGCACCGAGGCTCGGCTAAATACCCCCGGCACCAGCCTCGGTAACTGGCAGTGGCGCTACCAACCCGACCAGCTCCACCGTCTCCGCAAAGATTCTGGTGCCTACCTCAAGTCCCTCAACACCCTCCACGGTCGCTGTTAGATCGAAAAAGCGCAGCGGGCGTGAGACATTCTTTATTTTTTGGCTCACGCAAAGCCGCATAGTCGCAAAGAATGTTTTCAGGGAGGATGA
>DAIQNO010000432.1:0-938 GCA_036788355.1 Opitutales bacterium
TGTTCGGCAAGTCTGATGCGCTCTTGCTCGGCCCGTTGGGCGGCCGCAGCCTGTTCGGCCCGTTGTTGTTCGGCAAGTCTGATGCGCTCTTGCTCGGCCGTGGCAATTCTGTCCTGCTCTTGCTGCCAGAGGCCGATCCCGATCAATGCAGCGATTAGGCACACCAGCACCCATGCAGCGGCGTTGCCTTTGGGTCGGGGAGTGGGCATGAGACCTGGAGTCGTGGGGTATTCTCCGCGCACGACGGCTTGGCCGGGGCCCACCTCGGGCGATTGACGACCGGATGGTGCGGCGGGCCTCGGCTCGGATTCCTCCGCTTCCCGCTGGAGTCGCTTTTGCTCCGCCTCCGCCTCGGCGGCGGCTTTTCTGCGGGCCTCCTCGGCGAGGCGGGCGGCTTCCTCGGCCTGGCGTTGGGCAGCTTCGACTTCTTCGGCGGCGACTTGGCTTTGGGGATCGTCCGAAGTTTCGCCCCACAATGCACGGTGCGTAGCTTCAGCTTCGGTTTCTTCGGCTTGGCGTTGTTGGTGGGCGACGGCGAGGAGCTGGCTGGCGGCGCGGTCGCCGACGGTGGGGTCGTCGAGCAGGTCTTGCAGTTGGGCGAGGGCAGCTTCGTAGTCGCCATAAGCGGCGGTGAGCATGGCCTTGCTGAAAGCTTCGAGGGCGGCCTCGCGGCTACGGCGAGGGGCGGACGTAGCCGCCGCGTGGGAACCTGGCTGGGTGGATGGGGGTGGCGAAGGTGGCCAAGCAGCCGAGCCCCCAAATCGGCCCTCGTAAAGGGGCGGCAGGGCGCGGTTGCTCTCCATGTAGGGCCATTGATCGGTCGGGATCTTGAATCTCATGGCGAGTTCCTGCATCCGGTTGCCAAGTTTCTCGCGCAGCGGCACATCGAAGACGATCGGCGTGCCTTGCCGGAGGGCCTCCTCGCCAAGGCTCAGGAA
>DAIQNO010000432.1:980-1633 GCA_036788355.1 Opitutales bacterium
GGCCCGTTTACCCTCGTCGCAGCTATTTAACACTCCAAAGGCCAGGGCCTGACTCCGCGGAGCGGGCGCGGAGGCAATCAGGTCGCGGAACACGGTGGTGCCGTGAAACTCGCGAGCCCCCTCGCCAAAGCGCGAGCGTTCGAGGTGGCTGCGGCAGGCATCGAGCAAAAAGATTTGGTGGCAATGGGCGGTTTTGTCTCGCAAGAGGCTCACCGAGAGCATCCCGAGGTGGTAGCGCAAGGTTTGGAGCTGGGCATCGCAACACAGCAAAAATTGGTCGTTGAGGTCGGTGATGGCGTGCATGCCGCCGAAGAGGGCGAAGTAGTCACCCTCGTTCATTTGCCCGGCCAGTCGGTCGATGGTGTCGAGGATGGCTTGCTGGGTGGTCTGGGCGGTAGTCACGAGCTGTTCCACGTGCTCGAAGCCCAGACGGTGAAACAGCCCGGCCATCTGCTGGGCGTCGCGCACCGCGCAGGTCAGCGGCTGGAGGTTGCGGTCACGGTAGTCATCAATGCCGATGGTCAGGGCGTAGCGTTTCATGGGGCAACCGTAGTGGTAGGGTGGTTGTTGGCAAGGTGGCGGTTGGCGGTTGGCGAGGGTGGACTAGCGGCAAGGTGGGTATCTTACTGGTTGAACTGCTGGTAGCGGGCGAG
>DAIQNO010000433.1:0-554 GCA_036788355.1 Opitutales bacterium
CAGCAGGCGGCAGTGGTAGCGCCCGGAGGCGTTGAGCTGGCGGATGGCCTCGATCACTATAGGGGCAGGTTTTGCGGGAATATCGTAAAGTTTTGTTACGCCTCTGTTAGGATACCCTCTCAGGGCGAGAGAGTGTTGCAATTTGCAAAACTGCCTTGGTGGAATCATGGAACGCTGACAACCCAGTTTTTCGTTGGGGTTGCAGATCGGCTCAAGGGAGAAAGCACTGGTTGCAGGATGCGCGTTTTCGGAGGGGGAGGCGTGGGTTTGGGGGGATCGGCGTCGCGGCTGACAGCATCGGGTGAGTCAGGCGTGCTTCTTTGTTGAGCCGAGGCCGAAGAGGAGGGGTTTCTTTACGGATTGGGCAGATTTTGAGCGTCACTCGCGGGGTTGGCCGGCGGTGGTGGCCCAGGTCGAAGTGCTTCCCAGGGGTTGCTGTTCCATGGTCTCGCTGCTGCGACGGTCGGGGGTGGTTCGCGCTTGCGGGGGCGGGCTGGGGTGGTTGGAGTTGGGGGGATGCGAGATGCGGAGCGGCGGTTGCACCAGCGGCACAT
>DAIQNO010000433.1:564-1582 GCA_036788355.1 Opitutales bacterium
GTGGTGTGCGTCTGGGACTTTGATAAGACGCTGATTCCGGGCTACATGCAGCAGCCGCTGTTCGACCGCTATGGGCTGGATGGGCGGGCATTTTGGGACGAGGTGAACCGGCTGCCGGCGATCTACGCGCAGCGTGGGGTGCGGGTCTCGGGGGAGAGTGTTTACCTGAACCACCTGCTGAGTTTTGTGCGGCGCGGGCCGCTGAAGGGGCTGAGCAACGCCGATCTGCGGGACTTGGGGCGGGAGTTGCGGTTTTTCCCCGGCTTGCCGGATTTTTTTAACGAGTTGCGGGCGTTGGTGCAGGGTCGGGCGGCCTACACCAAGCACGATCTGCGGCTGGAGCATTACATCATTTCAACGGGGCTGGCGGAGATGATCCGGGGCAGTGCGATTGCGCCGTTGGTCGATGGGATCTTCGCCAGTGAGTTTATCGAAGATCCGTTGCCGCCGTTTTACCCGCAGCAGCCGGAGATGCCCATCGACGTGGGGGGCGGCATCGCGCAGATCGGCTCGATTGTCGATAACACCACCAAGACGCGGTTCATTTTCGAGATCAACAAGGGCACCAACCGCGACCCGCAGATCGACGTGAATGCGAAGATGGCCCCGGAGGATCGCCGGGTGCCGCTGTCGAGCATGATCTACATCGCCGATGGCCCGAGCGACGTGCCGGTGTTCTCGGTGGTCCGGAAGGGCGGGGGGCGTTGTTTTGCGGTCTATGACCCGGACAGCCAGGCGGAGTTTGAGCAGAACGACCAGCTTTTGCAGGATGGCCGGGTCAACGCCTACGGCCCGGCGGACTACCGCTCGCAGAGCCAGACGGCGCGCTGGCTAAAGCTGGCGGTGACGCGCATCTGCGACCGCCTGGTGGAGGATGCCGAGCTGGCCCTAGCCCGCCGCATCCGCCACCCACCGAGGCACCTCCACCGCGAGGATGAACTGCCCGCCAAGCGACCCGTGGAGCCCCAGGGCGACCTGTTTCCGGGGGAACCGGAGTCGTAGGTCGGAGGGGGCGGGC
>DAIQNO010000434.1:0-1562 GCA_036788355.1 Opitutales bacterium
GAGCGCCGCAGCGACGAGCGCCGCAGCGTCGCACCGATCGCCACCGCAGCCGCCGGTTCCGTGACGGCACCAGGCACCCCCCTCGCAGGAGCCCTGTCGGCGATCCCAGCCCCGGTGAAAGCCCAGCCATGACTACCGCCAGCACCCCCGCCCGCCTGCCGCTGGGCAGTGCCTACGGCGTGGAAATAGAATACATGATCGTCGATGCCGTCACGCTCGACGTCCGCCCGTGGGCCGACCGGCTGATCGTTGGGAGCAGCGGCGATCGGACGAAGAACGAGGTCGATCGCGGCGATTTTCGGTGGTCTAACGAGCTGGCCCTCCACGTCATCGAAATTAAGACCGCTGGCCCGGTTGCCAGCCTCCGCGGCCTGGCGGGGGGCTTTGGCGAGCAGGTTAGGGCGATCAACCAGCAACTTGCCCAATGGGGGGCCTGTCTGCTGCCTGGCGGAATGCACCCCTGGATGGATCCGGCCCGCGAAACCCACCTCTGGCCCCACGCTTGGAGCGACCTCTATGCCACCTTCGACCGCATTTTCGGCTGCCACGGCCACGGTTGGGCCAATCTGCAGTCCACCCACCTGAACCTGCCATTTTCGACGGATGCCGAGTTCCGCCGCCTGCACTCCACCCTGCGACTCCTGCTGCCCCTGCTGCCCGCCCTGGCCGCCAGCAGCCCCTACGCCGATGCCCGGGCCTGCCCCTGGCTCGACGGGCGCCTGCAACACTACGCCGCCAACAGCCGCCGCCTGCCGTCGGTCGCTGCCCGCCTGATCCCGCCAGTCATCACCTCGGAGGCGGACTACACCCGCCAGATCTACGACCCCATCACCGCCGACCTCGTCGATCTTGACCCCGAGGGCCACCTGGAGGCCCCGTGGGTCAACGCCCGCGGCATCATCCCGCGCTTTGACCGCGGAACGATCGAGATTCGCGTCCTTGATACCCAAGAAAACCCCGCCAGCGACTTGGCACTCCTCGAGGTCATCGACGGCCTGACGCGCCAACTTCTGGCCACCTGGCAGTCCTGGAGCCCCGCCGCCGAAGCCCTCGAAACGGACTTCCTGGCCGACATTTTTGAGCAGTCAGCCGGTGTTGGCCTCAGTGCCCCCGCACCGGCCTCGCTGGTCGCCGTTTTCCAGCAAGCCGGTTGGCTTATCACGCCCCGCCCCGGCCAATCCCTCACTCTCCGCGACCTCTGGCGGACTGGCCTCGCGCAGTTGGCCCAACAACCAACTTCGCCAGTTGACGCTCTCGGCTGGGCCAAAAGTCGCCTCGAAACCGGCTCATTGGCGGAGCAACTTCGGCGGGCCTTGGGCCGTAACCCCTCCCGTGCTGCCCTTCGCGAAAGCTATCAGCAGCTCCGCCGACGCCTCGACCCGACGGCTTAAACCTCGACGTTGAGAGCGTCTCCCCGGCCACGCGTGGTCGAACGAAACCTTGACCCTTCACTCATTGTCAGGTATCCCTATCGCCATGAGCGCGATTCAGTCCCGAGAAGAATCCCCTCCGCACTTTACCGTTGAAGAATACCTGTCCTTCGAGGAGCAAGCGAGCGAAAA
>DAIQNO010000435.1:0-1554 GCA_036788355.1 Opitutales bacterium
CGTGAGGCCACTGGGGCGGCATACCGCCTTGGCCACCAAGGCGAAGCCACCACCTACGCACGCAGGCTGGTGGATATCGACCCCACCAACCTCGACTACCTCCGAACCCTGGAAAACCTCCGCGCCCCCCCCACCCCACCGAAATGAAGTGGCGCTACCGCGCGACTCCCATCCGCCCGCAGTTCAATCCTGAGCGGCCTCACCTGACGTAGCGGCCTCCGAGGACACGGACGGCTCGGCAGGCGTGGTGGTTTCGTTAGCCACCAATTTCACGGTGACACGCTCGACCAACCCGTTGTCCGTCTTTACCGACACCTGCAGCCAATCGCGCACCTTGGCGTGGGTGGCGAAAGTGGCGTAAGCACTGACCACCCACCGCCGCTGGTCAAACAACACCCGCTCGATCCGCTCGGGAATGGCCTCGCGGTCAGGCAGGGAGCAAATCCAATGAAAAATCTTAAAGGGCTCGGAAGTCTCTAGGGCGTTGAACGTGTTCACAAACGGGGAGGCCTCTGTCAGGCCACGGAAAACGTCGATGGCCACATCGAGGGCTTCCACGTACTGCGGGTCACGCGGGCCGCGCAGGTGCACCGCCGAGAGCAGCCACCAGGCATCACGGAGCCGCCCCTGAGATGCGAGCACCTTCGCCTGGGCGATCAAGTCCGCTGAGGTCAGCGCAAACAGGTCAGTCGAGGCTGGCTGCTCGGTGGCCGCTACCCGCGTTTCCATCGCCTGGATGCGCGAGAGCAACTCGGCGATACTGGGCTCCTGCGCCACCGCTGGGGAGAGGCCAAATAAAGCGGCACCGCCAAGGAGGCCGCTGATCAAGGTAAGTTTACTTTGCATGGCGACGAAAATCATCGTGGGGGGTTAACATCCGGGTGCGGCGGGCAGGCTTGCCCTCCACGGCAGCCTTGAGCGGGGGAAGCAAGTCTTCCAGTACCGCTGCCACGGTGCCGTCGGCGGGCATTGCCGAGCGCAGCTCTAGCTTGCCGAAAGGGTCGACCACCACCACCTCAAATGGGCGACTGGGCGAATGCCAGAGGCTACCCAGCATGGGAGCGAGAAAATGAGGCGTCGGCATGGCAATGCCCATCCAGGTCTCATCAAGGCGCTCCAAGAGGTCGGTGTTAAGGGGGAAAAAGATTGGGTAAACGCCATCGGCCATCGCGGCCCGGCAAAACTGCACGATGGCGGCGGGCGCACCCTCCTGGTCAAAAGCGGCGACGTCAGTGTAAATGACCGCGACCAAGTAGGCCTCGAGAAACTCCTCTGGGGGCACGCCCGACCAGACCCCCTCACGCCCGAAGACCAGGCGGGGGCCGATCTCCTGCCAGAAGTTTGGCCAAAAATCCTTGCGACCGTTGGCTTTGATGTCGGTCGCCCGCTCAATGATGTCGGTGGCCTCTACGGGGAGACGGCGGCGACCATCGCGCCCAAAGTCGATCAGCACGTCGCTGCCCTCGACGCGAATCAGCATCCCAGGGAAACGGGTGCTGATCAGCCTGCCGTCGGGGAGGGCGAGCGGTTCGCGCAGTCCCACACGCTCCGGCC
>DAIQNO010000436.1:0-1522 GCA_036788355.1 Opitutales bacterium
ACAGCGCTCATCAGGCCGACGACGCCGCGGTGGGCCTGGCGTGGGTGCCGGAAATGCCTGTGGTAATCGGCGGAAGCTATCGCCGCTACGAAGCCGCCTACGGGGTGCCGTTCCAATTTCGCGGTAATGCGGATCCCTTTGGTGAGACCGGGCTGACGATGGAGCAACACCACCTTGACCGCGCCCTCGCTGCCGAGCCCGACACGGGGCCGTGGCGCTCGGTGCGCGGGCGCGTCGCCTTCGCAGATTACCAGCACGACGAGACCTTCCGCGGACTCGGGCCGTTTTCAGGTATCAACGTCGTGGAAACTCGTTTTGACCAGCAGGCCGCCGAGGGTCGGCTAGAAGCGTTGCTGGAGGTCACTGCATCGTGGGAAAGCCTGATCGGCGTGCAGGCCCACTGGCAGGAGCAGACCGTCGGGCGGCTCAGTCAGCAGCTCGACCCGAGCAGCCGGTTTTCTCGCGTCAGCACCACCGAGAACCTCGGCTGGTTCACGCTCCAGACCTTCAAGGTTGACGCCTGGCAGCTCCAACTCGCGGGACGCCATGAGTGGCAGGTGCTGACCGATGCCGACCTGCCCACGGCCACCTTCCCAGATCCCGCGGTCGTTCGGGTCAACGACCGTAGCCTCAGTGGGGCGGCCACGGTCTCCTGGGCCGGTGGGCCGCGCTGGGGACTAGACGATTTCGCGATCACCGGTACCGTTTCCCGCGTCGAGCGGCTGCCGACGGCCACAGAACGCTTCGCCTTTTACGAAAACGCCGCCATTCAGCGGTTTCTCATCGGTGGCGACTTCGCCGCCGAGCCGCTCGCCAACGAAATCGCTCTGGGGGCCGAGATGGCCGTAAAATGGGCACTGGGCGACCTTTCCGGCCAACTTTCCGCATTTCACTACCACTTCGACGGCTTCATTTTCCTCCAAGACCTCCTGGGCATCGGCACCGCGCAATTCACCCAGCGCGATGCCACCTTCTCCGGGGGTGAGCTGATCTTGAACTGGGCGGTTTTCTCCGGGCGTCAGGGCACGCTGAACTGGGCCTTCACCGCTGATCTGGTCGTTGCGGAGGACACCATCGCCGGGCAGCCCCTCCCAAGGATACCGCCTGCGCGCCTCGGCCAGCGGCTGGCCTGGGACGCTCCAAGCTGGTCGGCAGCGGTCGAACTCCGCCGGGCTCTGGCCCAAAATCGAGTCGCCCGCAGTGATGGGGTTAGCGCCAACGAGCCGCCGACCCCTGGCTACACCGAGCTGAATGCCGAGGTTTCCTGGCAACCGGGTGCCGGGCTCAAAGCAGGTTTAGGAAGCACTGAACGACGCAAGGACGGGCTGCGATCCCTCGGCGTCGAGTGGACCGTCTTTCTTCGCGCCGACAACCTGCTCGACGCCCAACGCCGCCTGCACACCTCATTCCTGAAGGAAATCGCCCCGCTACCCGGCCGATCCCTGACCGTCGGCACGCGCTGGACATTTTAACGGGTGCGGCATGTTTCTGAGCCGCTCGATCGAAAAAAAAGAGTCCGTCC
>DAIQNO010000437.1:0-1505 GCA_036788355.1 Opitutales bacterium
GGGCGATTGGGTGGACGGTGCGCGGACTCTCGCGCTGGATGAGGATTGCGCCATTTCAAGACTCGCCGCCAGTTCAGTTGTCTTATCGTTGCCTTTTTTCCAAAAGTGCGATTTTCGTTCTTTCATGATCCGACTGACCTACTTTGGCCACTCTGCCTTCCAGGTTGAGAGCGCAGGACACACCCTGCTGATTGACCCGTTCATCACCGGTAATCCTCATACCAAGACGACGATCGAGACCCTTCGGCCCGATTTTATTTTGCTCACCCACGGCCATGCCGACCACTACGGCGATACGGAAGCCCTCGCAGCGGCCAGCGGGGCCACCGTCATCTGCAACTATGAGCTGGGCATGTATGCCAGGGCGCGCGGGGTCGCCAAGGTTCACCAGATGAGCATCGGCGGCGGCTTCGACTTTCCCTTTGGCTTCGCCAAGCTCCTCCCCGCTTTCCACGGTTCCTCGATGCCCGATGAGCACGGAATGCCCATCTACCTCGGCCAGCCCGCCGGGATCCTGCTCCAACTGGGCGACCTCACGCTTTACCACCTCGGCGATACCGGGTTGTTTGGCGACTTGGCGTTGATCGGCGCATTGCACCCGGTGGACGTGGCGATGGTGCCCGTGGGCGGAAACTTTACGATGGGGCCAGAGTGCGCCTATAAAGCCGTCCAGTTGCTCCAGCCCAAGGTGGCCATCCCGATCCACTACAACACCATACCAGAGATTTCCCCCGGCGCGGCCCGTCTCGATGCCTGGATCACCGCAGTCACCGAGTTGGGCGTGCGGGCCGAAGTGATGGCACCCGATTCCGTTCTTACGTTTTAGGGCGGCCCGGCACGGCTGGAAAAAAACCTCACTGGCAACTCGGCGCGGTTTTTCCTAGCCAGGCCGCTTTCAGTGATGGCACGCTAATCCGTAGTGAAGGAATTGCCTGCCCAAATTCGCGCCCTCTACCCGTTTCAGCCGAAGCGGTTTGCCACCCCGCACGGGGACATCAGTTACGTCGATGAGGGCCAAGGTGAAGTAGTGTTGCTGGTTCACGGCAACCCAACCTGGTCGTTTTTCTACCGCGATTTGATCACCGAGCTGGTCGCGTCCGGGTTCCGGGTCATCGCCCCCGACCACCTCGGCTGCGGCCTTTCCGACAAGCCGCCGCAACGCCAGAACAACGGCCAGGGAAACGGCTCTGCCCAAGCCGGTTTTAGCTACACCCTTGAAGAACATATCGGTAACCTCGTAGCCCTGGTCACTGAGGGCCTCGGCCAGCCGCGTTTTCACCTCGTGGTGCACGATTGGGGAGGTTCCATCGGAATGGGCCTCGCCACGCGGATGCCCTCGCAGGTCGGGCGCATCCAGATGGCCCGCAATCAGGGCGGCAGCGGGATCGTCTCGCCCGAGGAGGCGGCGGCCCACGTCTTCACGCCGGAGGAAGAGGATTTCCTGGCGCGCTCGGGCATGCGCGCCACGGTCGGCGATCCGAAGCAGGTCGAAGCCGAGCTCGTAC
>DAIQNO010000438.1:0-839 GCA_036788355.1 Opitutales bacterium
GTCGATCAGGGTGGCTTTTTGGAGGGCCTCACCGATCTGCGAGGCGATGGCCTGGAGGAGTTGGATGTCGGCCGGGTGGAAGCCGCCACTCTTGGAGTTGATGGCCTCAACTACCCCCACGATGGCTCCAGCCCGCTCCCGCACGGGCACGGCGAGGAGGTTGCGGGTGCGGAAGCCAGTGCGTTGATCGACCGCCGAGTTAAAGCGAGGATCGGCGTAGGCGTCCGGGACGTTGACGATTTCGCCCGTTGTGGCACAGTGGCCGCCGATCCCGCGATCAATCGGGAAACGGATCTGCGCCAAGTTCTCCCCGGTGGCCGAGAGCGACCACAGCTCACCGGCAGGCCGATCTACCACGAAGAAGCTGGCCCGCTCACACTGCATGATGGTGATGGTCTTTTCGATCACCCGCCCAATCAGCGAGTTGACCTTGCGGGTGCTGGTCACCGCACTCAACACGTCCAGCATCACGGAAAGCCGCTGATTGCTGTCGTGCAGGTGCTGAAAGAGGTAGAAGTTTTCCACCGCGACCGAAATCTGGTGGCTGAAGGCGCGGAAGAGGATGCGGTCATCCGCGTCAAAGCTCCCGGTCTGCTTATTGATCACCTGGATCACGCCGACCAGCTTGTCGCGGGTCGTCATCACCGGCCCGCAGAGGAGGGACTTGGTGCGGTAGCCGAGGCGCTGGTCGTTGGTCGGGTCAAAGCGCGGGTCGGCGTAAACATCGTCCAGGCAGACCGTTTCGCCCGTTTTGAAGACGTGCCCGGCGATGCCCCGGCCCGAGGGCACCACCAGCCGTTGGCTGCCCACGCCCAGGGCCACCTGCGACCAGAGTTCTC
>DAIQNO010000438.1:849-1502 GCA_036788355.1 Opitutales bacterium
GGGCCGATCTTCAGGTTCTCCGGGCGAACGATGAGCCAGCCGGCATCCAGGCCCTGCGGCAGCGGTGGGCTCGTGAAGTGCTTGCCGGTCTGGCGATCGACCAGGAAGAGACTGGCCCGGTCGGCCTTCATCACCCGGGCGGCGAGTTGCACAATGCGCTGGATCAGCCCCTCGGTGCCCTCTGAAAGCAGGCGCGGATCGGAAACATCGAGAAACTCGCTCAAGTCGCGGAGGGTCTGCTCGGTGAGGTGGCTGCGGGTCACGCTGTCGCGGTAGCGCCGGTTGGCCTCCGCGAGGCGCTCGGCGGTGAACGACGGATACAACGCGGGGATCGCCGCAAAAAGGGCCGGCAGGCGGTCGTAGGGCAGCTCCAGCAGCTCGCAGTCGGTCTCCGCTCGGGCCGTTGTGCGGCGGTCTTCCTGCTCGAAATACTCCGCCTCGCCAATCAGGTCACCGGGCTGCTGCACCGCCAGGGTCAGCTCCTCATCGGCCCACGGCAGAAAGAGCTTCACCGAGCCCACAACCAGCACGAAGAGGCTGCCAGCAGGCTCCGCCGCCCGGAAAAGCACCTCCCCGGCAGCCAGTCGGCGGCCGTTCAGGTGCGTCGCCAGCATTGCCCGATCTGTCTCCGCCAGGCCCCGAAACGCTGCACA
>DAIQNO010000439.1:0-1500 GCA_036788355.1 Opitutales bacterium
CTGATCGGGCTGGGCGGCGTGATGAGGACGTGGCTAGCGTGGCAGTGTCGGAAGCTTTTTTTTTCGAAAAAGGTGATGTTTAGACTCTCCAAGTTAAACAAGAATACTATTCCCTCGCGGAATGGCACCACCAAAATGGTTGATCGCTAGCCGCCTCGCGGCGCGGTTCGCTGACGGTCGGTAAAAACGGAGTCCAGTGCTGCCACCAGTCCGGCGAAAAGGTAGCCCAGTTCGGCTTCGTTGATCGTCAACGGTGGCACCACTAGCAGGCTATCGCCGAGGGGACGGAGGATCACGCCGTGGTCGCGGGCGGCGACGGCCACGGCCATGCCGAGGCGGTCGTTGACCGGAAAGTAGCCTCGCAGGGGCAGACAGGCGGCAAGTCCGCGTTGGCGCACGGCAGTAAGGCGAGGATGATCCAGGCAATGCTCCCGGATGTGGCGAGAAAACGACGCGACGGTGGTCGCCAGTTGCCCGCAGGCAATCAGAGACTCGACCTTTTCAATGTTCTTCAGCGCGACGGCGCAGGCCAGTGGGTTCCCGGTGAAGGTGTGGCCGTGGTAGAAAGTGCGCCACTCATCGACCTCGCCCAAAAAAGCCTCGAAAACGACGTCGTTGGTCAGGGTAGCCGCCAGGGGTAGGTAACCCCCGGTGAGGCCCTTGGCGAGACAGAGAAAGTCCGGAGTCACGGCTTCCGTAGGGTCGGTGCAGACCAGCAGTGAGCCGGTGCGCCCGAAGCCGACGAAAACCTCGTCGAGAATCAGGTGAACTCCGGCGGCTCGGCAGCGGTCGCCGACGGCCCGCGCAAAGCCCGGTGGTTGCAGCTTCATGCCAGCTGCACCTTGGATGGACGGCTCCAGGACGAGGGCTGCCGTTTCCGGCCCGTGTTCGGCGAGGTAGGCGTCCAGAGCTGCCAGGCTGGGCGCGGTGTCGCTGGCGGTGACGATGCCGCCTGCCTCGTCGTGAACCGGGGCCGGGAAGCGATCTACGGGGAAGAACCAGGGCGAAAATCGCGCGTGAAAGGCCCCGCAATCACCTAGGGCCATCGTTCCGAAGGTGTCGCCGTGGTAGGCTTGGGCCATCGCGACGATCCGCCGCCGCTGAGGCTGCCCGACGAGTTGCCAGAATTGCAGCGACTGCTTGACCGCAATCTCGACGGCGTTGCTACCGTTGTCCGAAAAAAAAACCCTCGAAAGCCCGTCGGGGGCGATAGCGGCGAGCTTTTCCGCCAAAGTCTGGGTGGTTGGGTTGCCTAAGCCTAGGGCCGTGCTGTGGGCCACCCGCCGAAGCTGGGAAATTAAGGCCGCGTCGAGGTCGGGGTCAGCATGGCCGAGGGTGCTGGTCCAGATCGACGCGGTGCCATCGAGGTATCGTCGCCCTGCGGTGTCGATAAGCCAACAACCGTCCCCGCGTTCGATGGTCAAGCGCGCCAGCCGCCGATACTCGCGCATCGGCGTGAAGGGGTGCCAGTGATGGCGGACATCACTACCCCGATCGGTT